>JALWYO010000137.1 GCA_026992735.1 Deltaproteobacteria bacterium | reverse complement strand
GGCCCTTGATGGCCTGCCAGTTGGCAATAACGTCATCAGAGCCATTGATCTTTACATCCCCGAAAATATGGGGATGGCGCCTTATCATCTTCTCCCTGACCTTTTCCATGGCGTCATCAAGGGTAACGGCACCCTGTTCCTCATACAGATCTGCGAGAAACAGCAACAGGAAAAACAGATCGCCAAGCTCTTCACAGACTTCTCCTGCCTGCCCCTGCTCAACGGCTTCCAGCAGTTCGTGTGATTCTTCCAGGATATATTTCTTGATAGTCTCAGGGGTCTGCTCCCTGTCCCATGGGCACCCATCAGGGGCCCTTAGCCTGTGGAGCACATCCAGCAGGCCCTGAAACTCATGAACAGGCGCGCATTTCCCCTTCTCATTTTTATAATCACCGTTCAACTTCTCACCTCTTGTATCATTGAAAAACTTTCATTAGGCTTTTCTATCTGCCATCGGCAGGATACCCTGCACTGGCAGAATAGAAGAAAACTTTCAAAAAAGGAACAAGAAGAATGATAACCCTACTGGACTACGGTGCCGGGAATGTCAGAAGCGTGATAAATGCAATCGAGAGCCTGGGAGCCCGGGTAAGACTCGTACAGCATCCTGATGACATAATCTCGGCAGAAAAGCTAGTATTCCCTGGAGTGGGCAACTTTGAAAGCATGATGAGGATACTGAATGAAAGGGGCTTTACAAAGCCACTCATGGCCTATCTCCAGGCAGACAGGCCCTTTTTTGGAATATGCCTTGGCCTGCAGGCCCTCTTTGAAGAAAGCGAAGAGGCACCAGGTACCAGAGGGCTTGAGTTCATAAAGGGCAGGGTCAGGAGGTTCCAGGGCAACATGTCCGTGCCTCACATGGGATGGAATGGCCTGGTTTTCCAGAAACCCTCCAGCCTGTTCAACAATATCAGGGGAGATGAAAAATTCTACTTCGTGCACTCATACTACGTGGACCCTGAAGACAGCTCCGTTATCCTCACCTCTACTGACTACGGCACCAGGTTCACCAGCAGCATACAGGTGGGCAACGTGACGGCAACACAATTTCACCCGGAAAAGAGCGGCAGGACTGGCCTGAAAATGCTCAAAAACTTCATATCATCCGGCATGTCCGCTGTCATGCCTGATATCAGGCCGGAAAAGACAAGGCTCGCCAAGAGAATCATAGCCTGCCTGGACGTACGCTCAAATGACCAGGGAGACCTTGTAGTCACCAAGGGCGACCAATACGATGTGCGCGAACAGGGAGAGGTGAGAAACCTGGGCAAGCCGGTGGAGCTGGCGGCAAGGTACTATCGGGAAGGCGCAGACGAGATCACATTCCTGAACATCACGGCATTCAGGGATTTTCCACTTAAAGACATGCCCATGCTGGAAGTTCTGAAACTCACATCCAAGGAGGTCTTCGTGCCCCTGACCATAGGCGGCGGCATCCGGGACTACACTGACAGGACAGGAAGGCACTATTCCGCCCTGGACGTTGCGTCTGAATACTTCCGCTCAGGCGCTGACAAGATCTCCATAGGCAGCGACGCCGTGCTCATAGTAGAAAAATACCTTGCATCCGGCAGTGCCAGTGGAACCAGCTCCATCGAGACCATATCCAGGGTATATGGAAACCAGGCAGTGGTAATCTCAGTGGACCCAAGGAGGGTCTATGTCAGCTCACCGTCTGACACGCGCCACCCTGTCATAGAGACGGCCATACCCGGCCCCAATGGAGAAAGATACTGCTGGTACCAATGTACCATCAGGGGAGGAAGGGAAGGCAGGGATCTGGATGCCATAACACTTGCCCGCACCTGCGAAAAGCTGGGGGCCGGAGAAATCCTGCTGAACTGCATAGATAAGGACGGCACCAACTCCGGTTTTGACATAGAGCTCGTCAAGGCTGTCACAGAGGCAGTGACCATACCGGTGATAGCCTCCAGCGGCGCAGGCAGCCCCGAGCATTTCTTCCAGGTCTTCCAGGAGACCAGCGCGGAGGCCGCCCTGGCAGCAGGCATATTTCACAGGAAGGAGGTATCCATACAGGAGGTAAAGGACTTCCTGTCAGCCCATGGGGTGGAGGTCAGGATGCAGTAACCGCCTTGCGGAAAGGCTGAACAATACCTGTTCCAGGTCCAGGTCCAGGTCCTTCCATATATCAAGGGTTCAGCAGGAGTGCTCCTTAAGATAACCTGCGATCACAGGAGCAAGTTGTATCCTGTTTGTGTCGTGCGGGATGCTGTCAGTGGAGACAACCTGCTCCACGCCATTCTCCTCCAGGAGCTCCCTGGCCCCTGGCGCAAAGACAGCGTGAGTAACCAGGCATTCAACCATGGCAATGCCCTTTTCCTTCAGCAGGCCTGCCACAACGGCAACCGTCTTCCCAGTGCTGAGGATATCATCCACGATAACCACTCTGTCAACGCTGCTGCCAATCGGGGGCAGCGATACTTCCACGTCCCTGTCCCCACGACGCTCCTTCGTACAGACAGCGTAGTCCAGAGAACACATCCTGGCCACCTGGCTGACCCACTGACCGGATTCCTCGTCAGGCCCCAGGAGGAGCGGCCTGCTGCCCGGTATGGCGGAAAGGTATTCTGCCACTGGCCCGGCGGCGGAAAGATTGGCAGACTCGATGCCGGGAAACACGTCCTCGATGGAATGCACCCTGTGCAGATGGGCGTCCACGGTTACAATGCAGTCAAACAGGCTGGCCAGAAACTGCCCTACGATCTGCTGGCTAACCGCCTCTCCTGGATGGAAGGCCCTGTCCTGGCGCATGTAACAAAGATATGGAGCAACCAGGCCGATCCTCTCAACACCTGCCTGCCTTGCAACCCTGGCAGCCAGCATCAGCTCCACCAGCTTGGAA
>JALWYO010000136.1 GCA_026992735.1 Deltaproteobacteria bacterium | reverse complement strand
ATGCAGGGCCGGATATCACGGCTGGGTGGACCGGATGGAAATTTTATCACTTCAGGCGCATACCTGCTGCCGGCAGGCATGGCCCATGGAAAGGACCGCAAGGGTTACAGGGCGCTCAGGGCACTGCTGGCCGAGATGGTTTCTTCAGGATGCCCGGTGTACGGCCTGGATCTCGGCAAGGTTATTGATGTTGACAGGCCGGGAGACATGGCTGCCGCAGAGGCGTTTATTGCCAATTTTCCAGGTGTAACTGATGCATAGCCTGGCGCTGCCGCTTGTTCAAGTTGCAGCAGGCCTGGCGCTGCTGATTCTAAGCGCCGAGTGGCTGACTGATGCCTGCGTAAAGCTTGCTAAGGCCCTCGGAGTAAGCCCCCTGGTAATAGGCCTGACCATAGTAGCCTTTGGCACATCTGCCCCGGAATTGTTTGTGTCCATTATGGCTGTTATCCAGGGCCAGCCTGATATTGCTGTCGGCAATGTGGTAGGCAGCAATATTGCCAATATAGGGCTTGTCCTGGGCCTTGGCGCATTCGCCTGCCCTTTTCCAGTGCCCGGCAGGATTGCCCGGATCGAGCTGCCGTTTCTGGCAGTGTCTGTGGCAGGCCTGGCAGCAGCAGCCTATGCTGGCATGATAGACCGTTTGTCAGCCCTCCTGTTTCTCCTCTTTTTCATTGGCTATCTCTATTTCCTGTGGCATTGCAGGGCAGGTATGATGGTTTCCGGTTCACGGGGTGACCGTTCCGGCCAGGAGGAAAGCCCCAGGTTTCTGTTCCGGGGTATTATCATAGCGGCAAGCATGGCCGGCCTCGTGATCGGCTCAAGGCTGCTTGTATCCGGCTCGGTGGACATAGCCCGCTATTTTCACTGCCCTGAACTGATAATCGGCCTGACTCTCACTGCTGTGGGCACGTCTCTTCCAGAGCTTGCCAGTACTATTGCTGCCGCAAAGAGGAAACAGGGTGAACTTATCATAGGCAATGTCCTTGGCAGCAACTTTGCAAATACATGCGGTGTGCTCGGCACAGCCGGCCTAATCAATCCCATACCGATAAACCACCAGGTGCTTATGCGCGATATGCCTGTGATGGCGGTGCTGAGCCTGGCGCTCTTTCCCATAATGAGGAGAAAGCAGATCAAGAGATCCGAGGGCCTCTGCCTGCTGGTGGCATATTTTACTTACATTGCCGTCCTGTATTTGAAAAAATAATAAAATAGGCTTATAAATAAGCTGTTTGTTTGGGTTGCAGGTAAGCTATCAATCGATTTGCCAATAGTATTATCCAGGGAGGGAATATTATGTTTAAGAATGCGACAGGAATATCATTTTTCGTATTTTTTTCTATCATGATGGTCTATACCCAGGTTTTCGGGGCTGGTTTTCAGCTTTTTAACGAGTTATCAGCTCGCGGGACTGCCATGGGTGGCGCCCTTACCGCCAGGGATGACATTGCAGAAAGCGCCTGGTTCAATCCTGCTGCATCATCCATGCTTGACGGCTTATCTACAACCATAGGATCGGCATTCGTGATTCCCCACATGAAACTGGAACATGACGGCACCCATGACGACATGAAGGACAAGGTCTATCCAGTGCCGCATGTCTATGCCGCCATGCCCCTTGGAGACAAGTTTGGCGTCTCCATGTCAATCAATGTTCCCTACGGCCTCACCACGGAATGGCAGAACGACTGGCCAGGCAAGTATTATGCTGTCTATACGGAATTGCGCTGCCTGTTTCTTTCGCCCGCCGTTTCCATAAGGCCGTTTGAATGGCTTTCCATTGGTGCGGGGCCCAATTTTGTCTATGCTACGGCTGACATGAGGCGCGCCGTGTCGCCCATGATTCCCGGTCTCAAGACGAACATGGAGGGTAATGACTGGGCCTATGGTTATACTGTTGCCATGATGCTTAAACCCTTCAAGAACTGGAATTTCGGGGTAACATATCATTCACAGATAGACGTGGATCTGTATGGTGACGCCAAGTACACCATGAATCTGCCTCCGTTCCAGAAATCAGATATGTGGCTTGATTTGACCATCCCCAGGACTGTATCCTTCGGTCTTTCCACTACTGCGCTCAAGAACTGGAATATTACGGCGGATTTTACCTGGACTGACTGGTCATCCTATAAATCTCTAGACTTCACATATTCAAAGGCCCCTGGCACTGCCCAACCCGGCTCAATGAGCATCCCAAGAAACTGGGAGGATGCCTGGGCCTTCAGGCTGGGCGCTGAGTACACCCTAACGGACAACTGGCAGTTAAGGGGTGGCTTTGTCTATGATCAGTCTCCCATCAAGAACGAATGGAGAGAGCCCACTCTTCCAACCAATGACCGCTGGGATTTTTCAGTAGGAACGGGCTGGAATTATAAGAATTTTGGTGTAGATGCGGCCTATAGTTACGTGCTGGTGGAAAACGGCGGGACCTCAAAGCTCACGCCCACGCTTGATGGTACCTACAAGGGCGAGGCCCATGTCATAAATCTCTCTTTTAGATGGAATTATTAAGCTACGCCCAAAAACATGAACTCCCGGTAACCATTCCCGGGGTCCTGGAGAGGTCTGCACGCCTTTATCCTGACAGAAAGGCCCTGGTTGCAAGGCTCAAGGAGGGTGACAGGGCCACAACATACAGGGAACTGAAGGATGAGGTGGAACATGTTGCCTCCGGCCTCATTGCCCTGGGGCTGAAAAGAGGAGACAGGGTAGCTATACTCGGTCCTAATTCTCCGGAGTGGGCAAAGGCATACCTTGGGATTCTCAGGGCCGGTGGCATAAACGTGCCCCTGGATTCTCTTCTGAGCAATAACGAGCTTATCCAGCTCACTGCAAAGTCAAATGTAAGGATGGCCTTTGCAGCCCCCAGGTTTCTGGAGATATTTACCGAGACGCCTGATGCATTTCCTGAGCTTGAGCAGGTATTTTGCCTGTCCCCTGATGCCGCTTCCCCTTTGCCAGGAGTTATCTCCATGGATCAGCTCATGGAGACCGGCAGCCCGAAGGCCACGGGTTCCCCAAAGTCTGAACCAGGTGACCTGGCTGCCATAATATTTACATCCGGCACCACTGGAACGCCAAAGGGCGTGATGCTGACCCACTGGAACATAGTTTCAGACTGCATAAGCTGCCAGATTGCCATTGATATCCGCGAAGAGCGCTTTCTGTCTGTGTTGCCCATGCATCATACATTTGAGTGTACTGCAGGCTTTATGCTGCCCTTGTTCTGCGGATGCTGCATCACCTTTGCAAGGAGCCTGAAGTCGAGATACATCCTGGAAGACATGAAGGCTTCAAGGTGTTCGGTAATGCTGGGAGTGCCCCTGCTGTTCCAGAAGATGATGGAAGGCATACTCAGGGCAGTGAACAGGGCCCCCATGCACCGTAAGCTGTTGTTTCACAGCATGTGGAACCTGGTGCAGACAGCAGAACGTCTTGGCAACAAAAGTCTTGGCAAGGTCCTGTTCAGGGAGATGCGAAAAAAAGCCGGGCTGGGCCATATAAGGTATTTTGTGGTTGGCGGAGCCCCTCTGCCTTCTTATATTCCCCGGTTTTTCAGGCATCTGGGCATTGAACTCCTTCAAGGCTACGGCTTGACAGAGTCCAGTCCTGTTCTCACTATCAATCCGCCCGAAGCCCCTATTGACGAAAGTGTTGGCAAGCCACTTCCCGGGGTTGAGGTAAGGGTCCTGGACCCGGACAGCGATGGGATTGGAGAGCTGGCATTCAGGGGGCCCATGATAATGAAAGGCTATCTCGACAACCCGGAAGCCACGGCAGAGGTCAAGGATGGTGACGGATGGTTGCATACCGGGGATCTGGGATACGTGGATAAACATGGCTATGTATTTGTGTGTGGCAGGGGCAAGAACCTGATCGTTACTGCAGCAGGTAAGAATGTTTATCCTGAAGAGATCGAGAGCATGCTGAACAAAAGCGCCATAATCCTGGAGTCCATGGTATATGGCAGGGTAGCCGGCGAATCAATGGCAGAGGATGTCTGTGCTATAATAGTTCCGGATTATGAAATGCTTGCAAAGGTACATCCTGAGAAACAAATGGATGATGCAAGGCTGCGCATACTGATAGACAAGGAGATCAGGGCAGTGAATAGGGAGCTGGCCTCATATAAAAGGATAAAATCTTTCGAGATAATCAACGAGGAGCTTCCAAAGACATCTACCAAGAAGATAAAACGGCACCTGTTCAAGCTTCCTGTCAAGCCCGAATCATGATCTGTCTTTTTGAGAGGCTGCCAGCCAAGACATATGCGCTTTATAAGTTGTTTCTGCCTGCTTTATGCATTGAATCAGCACTTTGCAAGCAGATCCAAATCAGGCCGTTATAGAACATAAGAGCTGTTTGCCCTGTGATCAGTTACAGTTCACCTCTTGACCATCTGAACCCTCTCCAGGCAAAGGCCGTAAGAGTCCTGGATTCGCATCTTCTCGTCGAAGCAGGGCCAGGCACTGGCAAAACAAGGGTCCTGACCGCCAGGGCGTCATGGCTTGCCAGGGAAGGCGTGTTGCCTGAATCTATTCTGGCAGTAACCTTTACGAACAAGGCGGCAGGTGAGATGCGGGATAGAATAGGTCTCCAGGGCACAATACCAGGCCTGGAAGTTACAACATTTCACTCCTGGGCATACCGTTTTATATCTTCCATGCTGCCTGCAGGTGACACAGTTACAGTAATAAGTGAAGCCGAGCAGAAGCGTATATTTTCTGAGGTAGCCAAGCGTCTGGGGCTGGAGGCACGGGCAAGGGATTTTTTTGACAGGCTTCAATACCTGAAACAGTTTTATCCAGTGTCAATAGAAGATGAACCAGAAGAGATCAGGCTGCTTGCCAAAGAGTATTCTGATTACCTGCGCAGGCATGGGCTGTACGACTATGATGATTTGATACTGTCTGCTGCAGCCCTGCTGGCAGCAGCTGGGCATGGCAAAGATTTTCCTTTGAGCTATGCCCATATTCTGGTGGATGAATTTCAGGATATAAGTCCTGCCCAGTACAGCATGCTCAGGCTTATGTCAGGCAGCACCACCCTGGTGACTGCCATTGGAGATCAGAACCAGGCCATCTATGGCTTCCGTGGTGCAGATCCAATGCTCATGGAGCAGTTCCGGAAGGACTTCACTCCATGCACCAGGATCAGCCTGGTGCATGCCTACAGGTGTCCTCAGCAGTTCCTCGATGCGGCCGGGAAAGTCCTCGGCAGCAGCTCTCCTCCCAAGCTGGAATCTGTCAGTAACCAGGCAGGCACAATAATACTGAAGCGGTTCAGGGACTATGAGAAGGAAGCGGCATGGATAGCCGGGAGGATAGACCAGATATGCGGAGGCACCAGTTTTGAGAGCTTCAACCAGGGCACAGCAACGGGGCAGGTTATGCGGAGCCTTTCGGATATCGCGGTCCTTTACAGGATCAACAAGCTTGGAGACGCCATAGCGGAAAGGCTGGAGAAAGCAGGGATTCCATTTCAGATTTCCTCAAAATCCTCAACTTCTTATATGAAGATGCTTGATATGCTCCAGCACCTGTTTGACATACTGGATTCCAGGGCAGAAAAATACCATATTTCAAGGTTGCCATCCGGCTTGCAGGAAGACCTTCGCAATGCCGGGCCTGTCTGGCGGGACAGGTTCAGGACTCTGGAGGCAGCTACCATGGCAGAGATGTTGGCACAGCTCTTCGGATGGGATCTGGACCCTGATATTAAGGGCCTGACAGAGAGGGCGGTGCGTCTTTACAGGCAGGGGCAGCCCCTGTCCCTAGCCATCAGGGAGGAGCAGGATCACCTGGATTTCCAGGTGGAGGCGGTCTCTCTCCTGTCCATACACGCGTCCAAGGGGCTTGAATTCCCTGTGGTGTTCCTGTCCGGCTGCGAGCAGGGCATCATTCCCTGGAAAAAGGGAGACATGGATGAAGAACTGCGCCTGCTCTATGTGGCCCTTACAAGGGCTTCGGAACAGGTATTCATAACCTGTGCGGCCAGGAGAAGGTTGTGGGGCAGGACTACAGCAACGGGTTGTTCTTCCGTTTTGGAGCGACTTGGAGGTCTTGTTTCAAAGGAGCCTCCTGTTGTTAAAAAGAAGAAAAAGAAAAAGGCAAGGCAGAAAAAGCTGTTCTGAGATTGCAAGCCGTTCTATTCTGTTGGAGCGCTTTGCATGCTTGGCAATCGCAGGATTTGGATTATAAATAGTAGATTAACTGGTATATATGTTAGGGCCAGTGATTTTGAATTAATTTCAACTCAGCAAAAAACTTGTTTACCACAAAGGGCACGAAGATCACGAAGTGATACTGATATAAATTATTCGTGGAATAGTATTCCAAGACCGGCTGCAGTGCGGCAGCAGACAGGATTCAGCAATGTCAAAGATTACAGTTTCCGAAGTAGAGCATGTGGCCAACCTGGCACGCTTAAGGCTCGATGCAGATGAGCTGGAGGCATTTACCAAGCAGTTGAATGAGATCCTTGAGTTCATGGGAAAGCTCGAGGCCCTGGATACGTCAGGCGTGGAACCGACCACCAGGGCCATAGAACTCCTGAATGTATTCAGGGATGATGAGGCAAAGCCCTCTCTTTCCGTGGAAGAAGTGGAGCAGAATGCTCCCCAGTCAGAGGAAGGGGCCTTTGTGGTGCCAAGAATCATATAGATATTGCCTGGTTTGGCCATATTAATAGCTATGGAGTTTAAAATATATGAATAATCCAGCAGACCTGACGCTTACGGATTTGCGGGACATGCTTGACAAGGGCGATGTAAGCTCTGAAGAAGCAACCAGGGCATACCTGGACAGGATAGAGAAGATAGATCCAAAGGTCCGGTCTTTTGTAACCATAACAGGAGAGAAGGCCCTGGAACAGGCCAGGAAGGCAGACAAGGTCATATCCAGGGGAGAGGCATCCCCTCTCACCGGGATCCCTCTTGGCATAAAAGACGTCATTTGCACCAAGGGTGTGAAAACCACCTGCAGTTCCAAGATGCTGGGGAACTTTGTTCCGCCCTATAATGCAACGGTCATGGAAAGACTTGAGGCCCAGGGGGCGGTAATGCTCGGCAAATTGAACATGGATGAATTCGCCATGGGTTCTTCCACGGAAAACTCCGCATTTTTCCAGACCAGGAATCCATGGGACCTTGACAGGATACCTGGAGGCTCCAGCGGGGGCAGTGCAGCCTCTGTGGCCTCGCGGTTATGTGCCGCTTCCCTTGGCTCTGATACCGGAGGGTCCATAAGGCAGCCCGCCTCGCACTGCGGGGTTGTGGGCATGAAGCCTACCTATGGCAGGGTCTCCAGGTTCGGGCTGGTTGCCTTTGCGTCTTCCCTGGACCAGATAGGACCCCTGGCCAGGTCTGTTAAGGACTGCGCTGTGCTGTTGCAGGCCATTTCCGGGCCTGACACAAAAGATTCCACCTGTTTGCCTCAACCGGTCCCTGCATATGCGGATGCCTGTATCAAGGGGCTTGATGATTTTACCATAGGCATACCTGATGAGTATTTTGTGGACGGCCTAGACCCTGATGTGGAAAAGGCGGTCCAGGCAGGCATAGAGGCTTTGGCCTCCCAGGGGGCAGAGATCAGGAGAATAAGCCTGCCGCATACCGGCTATGCAGTGGCCACCTATTACATAATTGCCACTGCAGAGGCGTCTTCTAATCTCTCCCGTTATGATGGGGTAAAGTATGGTTTCAGGGCGGAAGATTATTCCAGCCTGATGGAGATGTACAAAGAGACCAGGGCGAAAGGCTTTGGCGCTGAGGTTAAAAGGCGCATTATGCTGGGCACATACTGCCTTTCTGCAGGATATTACGATGCCTTCTACAAAAAGGCCTCCAAGGTGCGCACCCTGATTATCCAGGATTTTAAGGATGCCTTCCAGGAATGCGATGCAGTGGCTGCACCGGTTGCGCCCACAACGGCTTTCAGGCTCGGAGAAAAGGTACACAATCCGATTCAGATGTATCTTTCGGACATATTTACCATACCTGTCAACCTTGCGGGCATACCCGGGATCTCTGTGCCATGCGGCCTTGACTCCAAGGGGCTACCGATAGGTCTTCAGCTCATGACCGGCCATCTTCAGGAGGAAAAGCTGTTCAGGGCAGCCTTTAATCTCGAGGCAGCCCTGGACCTGGATATATCCTGGCCTGAACTATGATGGCAGGCCGTCATTTCAGGCTGTTGTCCATCCTTTAGCTGACTAACTGCAACTGATCACTGTGAAATGCCTGCTGATAAATCCCTGGATAGCCGATTTCGCAGCATATAATTTCTGGGTCAGGCCGCTGGGCCTGTACAGGCTTGCCTCGTGGCTAAATGCACGGGGAGCTGAATTCCTCATCCTGGACTGCCTGTCCCCCTTCAAGGCACCTGGGAAATTCAGGCGGCAGCCTGTGAAATGCCCGATCCGATCAGATATTCCAGTGCGCAGGCCATTTGCCAGATATGGCATAGGGCTGGAGGAATTCAGGCGCAGGCTTAAGGCTGCTGGCCCGGTGGACTGTGTGATGATCACGTCTGTCATGTCGTACTGGTATCCAGGTGTCCAATGGGTTGTGGAAGAGATCAGAAAGCAATTGCCGGGCATCCCAATGGTCCTTGGCGGAATATATGCAACTTTGTGGCCTGAGCATGCCAGGCGTACCAGCGGAGCAGACCTAATATGCCAGGGGCCCATAGAGGCTTATTCAGATGGCCTGGCGGATTTTCTCGGCCTGGAACGGGTGCCTGAGGCACAGGAAAAGTCATGGTACCATCTAAACGGTATTTTAGATGACGTTGGCTACTGGGCTGTGCGTACCGCCACGGGTTGTCCGTTTGCATGTTCATATTGCGCTTCAGGAATAGTCTCCGGTCCATTTGCACCCCGCAATCCTGAAGAGGTAATCCGGGAGATTGCCTGGCTTTATTCCAGGGGAATAGGGCAGATCGCCTTCTACGACGATGCGTTGCTGGTAGATTTTGAGCACAGACTCAAACCCGTGCTGCTGGGTTTAAGAAAACTCGGTATACGCGTGGTGTTTCATACTCCTAACGGGCTTCATGCCCGGCTGGTTACCCCGGAAGCGGCCCGCCTTCTTACAGAGACCGGTTTCAGGAGTATTCGCCTGAGCCTGGAGACAGTCAATCCTGTGCGTCAGAAGGATACAGGGGGCAAGGTAACCAGCAGGGACCTGGAATACGCAGTAGGCAACCTGCTGGATGCCGGTATGCCCCGCTCTGCAATGGGTGTTTATCTCCTGGTAGGACTGCCAGGCCAAGGCTTGGACGAGATAGAAGAGGGCGTGCGATATGTGAAGTCCCTGGGCCTGAGACCCTACCTTGCGGAATTTTCTCCCATACCCGGCACAGTGGAATGGAAAAGGCTGGAGCAGGCGGGCCTTGTATCCGAAACAATGGACCCGCTTCTCACCAACAACAGCTTGTTCTACAGGCTGTTTTCAGGCTATGATTATGCGCGCTTTAAAAAGCTCAAGAGGATTGCTGCTGCTTGATTGAACGAGGGGAACATTATCCCGAATTATTGTTTTGTATCCTGTTCCCGTGTATCAGGACCTGAGGAAAATTTCGGAAATGTGAGTTTGAATATGGTGCCTTCCCCAGGGGTGCTATCCATATCTATATTACCGCCAAGTTCTGTTATTATCCTGTGGACAACGGCAAGGCCAAGGCCTGTGCCCTCTGCCCTCGTGGTGAAGAAAGGATGAAATATCTTGGCGGCATGTTCCTTATCTATGCCCACGCCGTTGTCCTCTATTTCGATATATATCTCCGAATCCGAACTCATTCCTGAAATTCTTATCTTGCCATCCTTGTCAGGCAGTGCCTGAAAGGCATTTAACATCAGGTTCAGCAGGACCTGGGTAAACATGTGAGAATCAGCGGTGATGAATAGATCATCAGGTATTTGCAGTTCTATATCTGCCTGTACAAGCTTTTTTCTCTGTCTGGTCAGGTCAAGGACTGACGAAACAGCCTCTTTCACATTGATTTCTTTCAGGTTCTTTTTTTCAGGCCTGCCGTACAGAAGGAACGTGGTGGTAAGCTTGTTAAGCCTCTCAGTTTCCTTACGGATGATCTCCATAAGCCTCGTTCCCTCCGGCAGTATAAATCCTCCCTGCTCCAGAAACTCTGCCGCACCGGATATGGATGCCAGGGGGTTTCTTATTTCGTGAGCCAGCCCGGCAGCCATTTCTCCAAGGGCTGCCAGGCGATCAACGAGCTGGAGCCGTTTTTGCCTGGCCTTGATTTCGGTAATGTCCTTAAAGAGAAAACCGCTTCCCAGGCCTTCTCCCTGGTCATCAGTTATAGAAAAACATGAAATACCCAGGATTTTTCCCCCTTTGTCAGTTTCTATGCACAGTTCGTGCCTCGATTCACTGCTGGATGTTGTCTGGCAATCCTCAAATATTTTGTCGTTTATGGGAAGGATCGTTTTCAGCGGCTTTTGATATGCCTGTGAGAGTTCATCCCCCAGGATTCCCAGTGCTGCACTGTTATAATACACGATTTCACCACTGCGGTTTGTGGTAATGAGCCCTGACTTCAGACTCTCGGCCAGGTGACGCTGTATTTCCTCCATTATCCTGAGATTCCGCTTGGTGGTGGACAGCCTTGTCTCCAGGCGTTTTAGTCTCTTGGTTAGGTTTATGGAAAGCAGCGCCACTATGTTGAACGCCGCTGCATTCAGAAAGAAAGTCAATCCTGCCTGTGCATTGGAACCGACGTGCTGCCATGTGCCAACAGCGATCAGAGCATAGAATGCGGTACTCAGCAGTGCTGAAAGACTTCCTGTGCGGTCAGGACTCAGCAGGCAGGCAGTTATTATTGCAATGGCGTAGAGAAAGGTGAAGGGGCTGTCGATGCCTCCCGTCAGGTAGACGGTAATGCTTACCAGGATGACATCTACCACTGTCTGCATAATTTTCAGCCAGACAGTGAGCCCCCAGCGCTTGAAACAGTCTATATAGACAGCAGTGAAAAAGAACGCAGAGCCCAGTATTATGGAGAAGTACAGTGCGGACTTGGAGCTTGGAAATGCTTCAGGAGCGAATAAGGCCACGCCCAGAATCAGCAGGAACAGCACCAGACGTCCGCCTGTGATAAGCAGAAATATGTTTCTATCTTTAGTCAATCCCATATTTTGAGAGCCTGTACCTGAAAGACCTGAAATTTACCCCAAGGAGTTTTGCCGCCTCGGTTTTCCTGCCATTGGCCATTTCGAGGGCCTTTATCAGCAGCTTTTTTTCTATGTCACCAAGGAGTTCATCCAAATTCAGCCCTTCGGCAGGTATCTCGCATAGCCCTGTAGCAGATTTTTCATCAGAATCAGAAAAATTGTTTCCATGCCGGTGTTTGGCAATGTACAGGCTTTCAGGCAGGATGAGATTTGACGTTGACAGGGCTACTGATCTTTCGATGATATTCTCTAATTCCCTTACGTTTCCAGGAAAAGGGTACTGCAGCAAAGCCTCCATGGCAAAGCTGGAGATCCCCTGCATGGATTTGCCCTGCTGTTTGGAATACTTGTCCAGAAAATACTGCACCAGCAATGGAATGTCCTCTGTGCGCTCGCGCAGAGGCGGCATCCTGATATGGATGACATTGAGACGGTAGTAAAGGTCCTCCCTGAAGTTGCCCTCGGTAACTTCTTTTTCCAGGTTTCTATTGGTGGCAGCTATAATTCTGCAGTCAACCTCTACGGATGATGTGCCTCCTATAGGCGTAAAGGAACGCTGCTGAACCACCCTGAGAAGTTTTACCTGGAGCATCATTGGCAGTTCGCCTATTTCATCCAGGAATATGGTCCCTCGGTTGGCAAGAGCGAAAAGGCCGAGTTTGTCTCTGTCAGCCCCTGTGAATGCGCCCCGTTTGTGTCCAAAAAGCTCGCTTTCAAGCAGTGTTTCAGGGATGCCGGCACAGTTTACCACTACAAATGGTTCGTCTTTTCTGTTTCCAAGGTTGTGAATGGCCCTTGCTACCAACTCCTTTCCCGTACCACTCTCGCCGGTTATCAGTACGCTGGAAGGGCTGTTGGCCACCTTGGGGATTATCTGAAAGATTTTCAGCATGGACTGGCTGCGGGCAAGCATGCTGCCAAGGCGGTATATTTTATCCCTGGAATCAACGGGTTTCAGGGCCTGTTCCTGGCGTGATGAAATGGCATTTTCTACAACGTTTCGGAGCTCTTCTATGCGGAACGGCTTGGTCAGGTAGTCCCATGCTCCTTCCTTCATGGCCTCTACTGCCGCATCCAGTGATGCAAATGCAGTAATCAGGATGACTGGCAGCCCTGGATCCATAGCCTTGACTGCCCTGAGGAGTTCTACGCCATCCATACCGGGCATTCTGACATCAGTAATTACCAGGTTAAAATTATTGGCCTTGAGTTTTTCCAGTGCATCCTGCCCACTCGCGGCAGAGTCCACCCGGTAGCCTTCCTTGGCAAGGAATATCTCCAAAAATTCCCTGAGGCTCGTATCATCATCTACAATGAGCACCCTTGGTTTTGAGGATGGTGCAGCCTCCAGGCGTATATCTGGATCAAGGCCTGATTCCAGGCGAGAGACCATTATTTACCTCCGACAGAAACAGATTTCCGCTATTAATTCGTTTTTTTGCCCATGTTTTCCTGCTCAGGAAGATAATCCGTAACTTCTCAATAAATCCGTGCAAATTTCCATTCCCTGTTTATTTATCGGCATGCTTGCGATGAAAAATTATCCAGCTTTTGGTAAATGCTGTATTTTTTTGCTTCTGGAGGATATTTGTGAAATAATATAGAATCAAGTATTGGGTTTAACGGGCCCTATAGTGCAGTCCGCCGGATTTTTGTTAACTTGCAATAATGCGAATAGTGTAATTGGATAACAGTCCGAAAGCATCGTGCCGGGAATTACCGGCCTGCCCGGGAGATTTGAGGTCTATATTGCTGCCAGATATATCAGGATCAGAATATATCAAGATATTTACAGGTATTATCTCGGTGCTGAATCCCATTGGGGCAATACCTGTATTTGTTGGGCTGACTTCTGACAGGAGCGACAGAGAAAGGGCCTCTATCGCCAGGTTCACAGCCCTTTCCGTCACAATAATACTGCTGGTGGCTGCTATTTCAGGGCAGGCTATCCTCCATTTCTTTGGCATCAGCATAGCATCATTCAGGGTGGGCGGCGGCATACTCATTCTTCTCATGGCCATATCCATGCTCCATGCCAAGGTCAGCCATGCCAAGCATACGCCTGATGAGTTTAGAGAGGCTGGAGACGCTGATTCCATAGCCGTTGTCCCTCTGGCTATTCCTCTTCTGGCAGGTCCCGGGGCCATCAGTACAGTCATCGTTTATTCCCATCAGGCGGAAAACCTGATAAATATGTCTGCCCTGTTTGCAGTGATCATTGTAGCAGGAGTTATTGTGTACACAGCACTCAGAATGGCAGTGCCCTTAAGTAAAAAGCTCGGGACCACAGGTATAAACATAGCAGTCAGGCTTCTCGGCCTTCTGCTGGCCGCCATAGCAGTTGAATTTATGGCAGCAGGACTCAGGGTGCTGTTTCCCGGCCTTATGTAGTACAGGGCACTGTATCTGCTGTTTGGTCAGGTATTCGGCCCACATTGAATATGCGTTAACGCCCTCTGTCTTGTGCCTGCTCTTCCCCAGGCAGTTAGCTTATGTAGATGGATGCCCTGTAATTGACTTGTTTTTGTGATAGGGGCTGGATTGTTCCGGCGCGAGGTTTTCCATTCATGGATAATATTAAGATAAACAGAGACCGACTTTTCGATCTGCTTCTCCGTGGCCTTCCCGTGGCATTTTTCATGGTGGACGCTGACTTAAAGATAATAGAATTCAATCATGTTGCCCAGGATTTGACCGGATGGGAAAGGACAGAAGCCATTGGCACGCCCTGTTCCCTGGTTCTGAACAGCAGCCTGTGCGGGCAGTTGTGTCCTTTGAAGGAGAGTGCACGCCTGGGAAAGAGTTTTGTCGCCAGGGAGGCAGTGATTTCCAACAAGTTCGGAGAGGAGATCCCGATTATATTTTCCAGTGCTTCCGTGTTGAATGATAAGGGAGAGATGGAGGCAGGAGTGGAGTTGTTCAGGGATGCTTCCGAGGACAGCCGTATTCAGATGCTCAGAAATCATATCATCTCTGTTTTTGCCCATGACATTAAGACCCCTGTAGCAGTAACCGGCGGGTTTGTTCAAAGGCTTATCCAGGGCAAGGCAGGCCCGATATCTCCAAAGGGTCTGGAATACCTGGAGATGATAAGGAAGGAAAACGCCAGGGTAGAAGGGCTTATAGAGCGGCTTCTCGGCCTGCTGCGTATGGAAGGCGGGCAGACCAGGCTTTTTACAGAGCCGGTCAGCCTGGACGCGTTTCTCTATAAGGTCTTGGAGACCTTTCGTCCAAGGGCAGACGAAAAGAACATAAAGATTGCAGTGGAAACGGATGAACATCTTCCCATCTTGAAACTGGACCAGGAGCAGATGGAGAGGGTCTTTACTAACCTCCTGGACAATGCCCTCAAGTATTCACCAGCAGATACTACTATTACCATCAAGGCCTGGAAGGAGGGCAGGTGGGCCATCATAGAGGTCCGGGATCAGGGGATAGGCATACCTCCTGAAGATTTACCGCACATATTCGATTATTTTTACAGGTCCATGTTATCGTCTGGCTACGCACAGGGAACAGGCCTGGGCCTTGCATCTGCCAGGGCCATTGTCGAGGGCCATGGTGGAAGGATATGGGCAAAGAGCTGGCCTGGCAAGGGATCGAGCTTTTTTATCAGGCTGCCCATTGACGGCAGCAGCCCGAAAGGGGTTATAAAACCCTGATTTCTGGATGAGCGGCGCTCTCACAAGGTTCAAGATAGTATTTACGGCAGCCTCGGAACAGGAACTGCCTGTGGGTTGGATACGTCATCAGGAACTGCCTGTAGTCAGTGCCAGGGCACTGTGTTCCGGTATCCTTTCGCAACTCCAGGCCCAGCATCCTGGTTCCAGTATCCTGTTTGTCATAACCGGCGCCGGCCCGGAAAATGCGGCTGATGCAGCCAGGGTTATTGCCAGGTTATTGAAGCCCCTTGCAGTGGTCAACGTGGGCACCTGCGGCCTTAATTCCAGAGCCCGGCAAATCTCTCCCGGCCATGTCGTAGTTCCTGCCTGCGTTATGGGGCCGGATGGCAGGATGCTGCCCTCCCTCAAACATCTTCCCTTCCCTGTTCCCAGGGACCTGGAGCCCGTGCAGGTGCCCACGCTTCAAAGTCTTGGATCACCTCTTTTTGAAAGAGACGATGACCTGGAGCCTTTTGTGGACATGGAGGCCTGGTTTCAGCACCAGGTTATGCAGGAGCACGGCATTGCCTTTTCGTGCCTGAAGGTGGTTTCTGATTTTTGCGACAGCAGCACGGCGGAATCCTACCGGCGGAATCTCGGGCTTGTTAGAATGCGCATCCGGGAGATCCTTGGCTTTCTTGATGCATCCCAGGCTGAAGCACCTGCTGTTTCAGTGGTCATCCCGGTTCACAACAGGGCCTGGGCCATAAGGCGGGCAGTGGATTCTGTTATTGCCCAGAAATCCCAGCCTGTGGAAATTATTGTGGTAGATGACGCTTCTACCGATGATACCAGAAATCTTCTCAAGGCATACGGACAGAAAATCACTGTTATCTCCCAGACCGAGCACAAGGGTGTTTCTGCTGCCAGGAATCTGGGGGTTCTCCATGCTTCAGGAAACTGGATAGCCCTGCTTGACTCTGATGATCAATGGAAGGAAGACAGGCTCAGTCATCAGATTGCTTACCTCAAAAAGAATCCCTTTTATGAAATCCTCCAGTGCGATGAAATCTGGATCAGAAACGGCAAGAGAGTCAACAAGCGCAGATACCATGAAAAGAAAGAGGGATGGATATGGGCGGACAGCCTCGAGAGATGCATGATAAGCCCATCATGCGTTATGATAAGCAAGAAGCTTCTGGAAAAACACGGCCTTTTTGATATGTTAATGCCTGCCTGTGAGGATTATGATCTCTGGCTGCGCATTACCAGGCAGCATCTTGTAGGCCTGAACCCGGAAGCGGACGTGGTGCGTTATGGCGGGCATTCCGATCAGCTCTCCAGCAGATACAGGGCCATGGACAGGTTCAGGGTTTATGCTATCCTGAAGTCCCTGGAGCATGAGCAGCAGGATGACTTCCGCATGAAGCTGGAGCAGGCCGCGCTTTCCAGACTCTCCATCCTGGCTGCAGGAGCGGGCAAGAGGGGCAGGCATGTGGAGGTGCAGATGTATAACCGGACCGCATCCATGATAAAAAAGGGCGAGACAAGATGCAAAGATCATCTCTATCTGTTGAATATTTAAGGCCGTCAGAGCTTCTGGAAGGCCATCAGCCCTTTGGCTTTTCCCTCTATCTCAAGGGCATGGGGCTGTGGGACAGGGACCGGCTTTTCTCCAGCCTGGACAGGCGGGGAATGTTGAGCCCGTTGCTTGTTCACGGCAATAAGAAAGAAGGAACATTCAGGATAATAGACGGTTTCAGGAGGGCCGAGTGGGCAGTCTCCAGGGGCATTGCTGAATTGTCCTGCCTGGCCCTATATGGCCTTGAGAAAACAGAGCTTATGGTGCTTGTGCATGAGGCCCAGGCCCATGTCGTCAGGACAGCAGCGCTCAAAGCGACTTTTCTGGGTTTTCTGGAGGGAAACGGGGTTTCACGTGAAACCATGCTCAGCGATTTCATGCCGCTGCTCGGGCTTCCTGAAAGCAGCCATCTTCTTAAAAACTATCTGCGTGTTGCCGGTCTCTCCGGGGAAGTGCTCAGGTTCGGGCACGAAAAGGGGTTTTCTTTGAAAAAACTCATGAATCTTTCCTATTATAGAGAAAAGCTCGTAGAGCTTTTTTTCGCATCTGCGCCAGGGCTCAGCCTGTCAGCAAGCCTGGTGGAGGAAATGCTTGGCAACATCAATGATATCCTTCGAAGAGACGGCATTTCTCCAGAGGAGTTTTTTGCAGGTCAGGATGTAGCAGGGCTTCTGGGCTCAGACATGGACCCCAGGGAGAAGACCAGGCAGTTCAGGCAGATGGTAAGAAGGCTGAGATTCCCCGGCCTGACCGGGATTGAACAGGATATGGAGGCAGCCAGGCAAAGGTTTCTGTCAGGGGGAAGTTTTTCTGTATCATGGGATCCAAGCCTGGAAAACAGGGCACTGAAGGTCAGCGCCGTGGTGAAGAGCCCGGAGGAGTTTCAATGCCTGGTTGCAGATTTGGGCCGCAGGGAAAGGGCTGACGGCATCAGGGCAATCTTCTCCCATCTTTGAGCCATGACACGTTTCCGGACCATAACCGTTCATCCTGATGTCTCTGGATCTGCCCTGGCAAAACGGCTTGGGCCAGAGAAGCTGACAGGAGACTCTCCGAAAATTCATGACTATAGACATGGCAAGAGAAACCTGTTTGTCGGGCCTGCCAGGGGAGACATGTTTCATCTTTGCGCATCCCTTGATCCCCGCTATATATGCTGCAGTACCCACGTGATCCCGCATATCAGCAACTGTCCCTTTGAGTGTACATACTGTTTCCTGCAGAACTATCTTACTGATACCACCTTGTCAGTTGTTGCAGATACCAGGGTGATACTGGACGAAGTGCGCAGAAAGACCTCTGAGCAGCCCTGGCGCCTGTTCAGGATCGGAACCTGGGAATTAGGGGACAGCCTGGCGGTTCCACCGATCAACACAGCTGCAGCCGGGCTGGTTGAAGGTTTCAGGGAAATGGACAATTGCATCCTGAAACTGCGCACGAAAGGAGCCCGTGTGGAGCCACTCCTTGACCTGGACCACGGTGGCAGAACAGTGGTTTCCTGGACCGTGAACCCTCGGGAGGTCATCGTCAGAGAGGAAATAGGGACTGCATCTATGCATGACAGGATATCGGCCATGAAATTGGTGGCTGCTGCTGGTTACCCGGTTGGCCTGCATTTTGACCCCATGATCCTATTCGATGGCTGGGAGAAGGCATACCGGGACCTTGTGCAGGAGATATTCTCACAACTTCATCCCGGCCAGGTCATCTGGATCTCCGTGGGCAGCTTGCGTTTCAACCCGGAGATGAAGAGAAAGATAGAAATAAACTATCCGGCATCAGTGCTCACGGCCCAGGAAATGGTGCTTGGAGATGACAACAAGCTGCGCTACCTGAGGCCAATGCGCGTACGGATGTACCGCCATCTGCTCCAGTGCCTGGATGCAGCAGGCGCAGGGGAATGTTTTACCTACCTCTGCATGGAAAGGTGGAATGTGTGGGAAGAGGTGTTCGGACGGTTTCCAAAGTCTATCGGCCACCTGGACTACCTGATGGCAGACTCCGTATGGAGACGGTTCCCCGGAATGGTCAGAAATCGTCCTGAAAAAGAAAGATACCTTGCCCTGGAATATCCCTTCAAGGGCATAGGGAAATAGCAGCCATACCTGCATCTGAGACTGGTTTTCCTGAAACTTAAATCCTGCAATTGCCGAGTTTGCCGAAGATACAAGGGTGAAATGCTTCCCAGGCCGGATGTCACAACAGGAACGAGATGCCTATTGTGATGGCGCCGGACAACATCAGCCAGAATGTAGCCTTCTTGCCGTTGTTTACACCCGCGAACCAGAGGCAGTAGATGGCCTTCAGGATGTTGTTGCTTCCCGTGGCAATGACAATGGCTGTGGCAACCTGGTCCACGCTTACATTGTATTTCCCTGTCAGGAGTGAGAGGACAAAAGGGTCGATGTCAGAAAACCCCACAATAAAGGAAAAGGCATTGAGTCCCCATGAGCCATAGTGCTTGGTCACGAAGCCGGTAAGCACTATCATAAGCACGAAGAGTATGGCAAACGCAAAGGCTGTGCCAAGCTCCAGCGGGTTCCTGTCCTCCATCTGGAGATGGCTATGGGCCTGCCTGTTGTTCCTGGCATAGATCAGTGCCACTGCAAGGCACGCAAAACCCAGCAGCCCAAGCGGCATAAGCAGTGTCCGTGCAGCCTCCAGGTTGAAGAGAGCCGTCACCACTATGAGGCGGAAATACATCATGGCAGTGGCTGCTATGATGGCAGCAGTAATCACAGGCGTGCCTCCCATCTCCTTTGCCTTCTTGGAGAGCACCACTGTAACGGCAGTGCTTGAGTAAATGCCGCCCACCAGGCCTGTCACAAGGTACTGCCTATCACCCAGGAAATATTTCTGGGCTATGTAGCCAGCGTAGGATATACCTGAGACTGCGACTACTGCCAGCCATATCTTGAAAGGAGACAGTGGCACCATGGGGATTACGTTTTTGTTGGGCAACAGGGGAAGTATGACTGCCGAGAGCAGGATCATCTTGCCCAGGGTCTCCAACTCCTTGGCATTTATGGACTGGCTGATGTCCTGTATGGCCTTCCTGGCATTCAGGATGAAGACCGTGAGCACAAAAAGCAATGCCGGCATCCACAGGGTATAGTGTATGCTCAGGGGACCGAGGCTATACACTACCAGGCCCAGCAGGTAGAGCAGGATGCTGGTTTTCTGCTCCTGTAGCTTCCTGTGATAATAGAGGAGAAATACGCCGGTAAAGCCGGCAATACCAGCTAAATATACCATCAGGTCCGGGTCTATGCGGTAGAAGATGAAGCCGAGTATGCCCAGGAATGTGTATGTCCTGGCAGAGCCTATGAAATGCGGGGACTCTTCCTCCTCTATCTGCTGTCCATAGGTCTTGATCTCCAGGCCCAGCAGGAAGCTGAATACTACGGTCACTGCAAAGTGTATCAGGTCTGGATTAAGGAGAAAATGCGTCATGGTGTTATCCTGCAGTTCAGCGATTTCAGGAACTAATGGCAAATGTTTTTGTGCAGTTAGATCTGCATGGTGTAACTTCTCAATAACTCCGTGCAAATTTTAATGAATTTACCACAGATATTGAAATGCTTGAATCCCGATTGAAGAATATTGCTGCATTTTCTCCTGTTGCAGGTGACAAGCCTGCCTGCCCGTGGCTGTGGATTGGCACCTGGAGCATGGGGGGCGCAGGTTATGGCCGGGCTGACCAGAGGTTGTGCAGGCAGACCATAGAGCTGGCCATTGAAAAGGGGGTCAGGCATTTCGACACCGCTGGTTTTTACGCACGCGGAGGCTCTGAGAGGCTGTTGGCCAAGTGCCTGTCCACGGTACGCGGCAGGCTGTTCATCTCCAGCAAGGCCGGGCTGGTGTGGGATGGCAACAGGGTCCTGCACAGGGCAGCCCCGGAAGACCTGGAGGCACAGCTTTTTGAGTCCCTTGACCGCCTTGATACGGATTACCTGGATCTGTTCCAGCTTCACTGGCCTGATCCAGAGGTGCCTTTGGATGAGAGCCTTTCCGCTCTGGAGGATTTGAGGGAAAAGGGGCTTGTCAGGTTTACCGGGGCCGGCAACCTGGCGGAATGGCAGGTCATGGAATGCCTGCCTCCGGGGAAAAGATTGCCTCTCCAGACCACCTTCAATCCATGCAGGATGGATGCAATGGAGCTGCTGAAGGCCGCTCACGGCAGCGGCAGGGCCATCAACTGCATAACATCGCCCTTTGAGCAGGGGCTCCTGGTCTCTCCCCGTTTTCTGGAAACCAGCCCAGGCAAAAAGGATGTGCGCAGCAGGAATCCCCTGTTCTACCGCACAGGTCTCAGGCCCATCCTGAGAGAGTATTTCAGGTGCCTGGAACAGGCGGGTTTTCCTCCTGCCTCGTTCCTGCTCTTGTGGCTGTTAGGGCACGAGGAGATTGATATCGTGATTCCCGGCCCGAGGACACCGGCTCAGCTCCAGGACATCCTGCATCACCTGGGCTGGCTGGAAAAACATGCCGGGCAAGGAAAGGACCTGCACGGGCTGCTTGGGCAGGAACTGGGCAGCCGTGTTTTCCAACTGCTGGACATGGTCTCGGAGGCAGCTGCCTGATTGTAACTGATCACGGGTTCCAATGGGCTTTACTGTATATATTCCCATTCTGTAAGCGTTTGCAGGGTGCCGCAGATGTAAGGCGGCGGGCGCGCAGTCGTACTCCCTGTACTTCAAGCGCCCGCCAACACAGCAGATGCGGTGCCTTGTGAGCGCTTACGCCTGATTGATCATGCTTAGCAGATAAAAGGCTGCGTACCGAACCCGGATGACATGAGTTTGTGCCTTGCAGGGCCTACAAGGTAGAGAGAACCCGCTATTACAAGCAGGCTATCCATTGAGAGCCTGCCGGTCATGTCCTGCACGGCTGCTTCCCAATCCGGTTCCAGATCAGCATGCCATTTCCCGGCTGCCTGTTTCCATGCCTCCAGGGGAACGGGCTTCCTGGGCCCTCTTGGTTCAGTAATCACTATCCTTCTGAAGAGCGGTGCTATCCTGTCCAGGAGTGCATTAATGTCCTTGTCTCCGCCCTCGTCGGAACAGGCCCACAGCAAGTCCATGGATGCAGGGAGGCATCCCTGGCCCCTCGAGTCTTCAAGCAATTTCCGGAGCGCATCAACTCCTGCCATGTTGTGAGCCCCGTCCAGCAATACCTTCCTCGTGCCGTTCACCAGGAGTTCGCTTCTGCCTGGCCAGTACGTATTGCGCAGGCCCGCCTTGATGGTGTCCTGTCCCAGGCTGAAGAGGCCCTGGGCTGCCGCAACTTCAGTTGCTGCAATGGCTATGGCAGCATTTTCCGCCTGGTGACTGCCGGCAAGTCCGAATCGCAATCCCTCAATGTTGATGGCCATGCCTGAATAATCGAACAGCCCCCTGTCTCCGTGTACGGCATGGAATTCCCGCCCAAATCGTGCCAGCCTGGCCTGCCGGGCTGCAGCGGTTTTTTCAATGACAGGCATGGCCTCCGGGTGCAGCAAGCCTGAAACCACTGGCCTTCCCGGTTTTATGATGCCCGCCTTTTCTCCGGCAATCTTCCCGATGGTATTCCCGAGGTACGCCTGGTGTTCCAGGGAGATGTTGGTGATGACAGATACAAGAGGAGTAATCACATTGGTGGCATCGAGCCTGCCGCCAAGGCCTGTCTCTATGATGGCAATGTCCACTTTCCTGCGCGCGAACCAGAGGAAAGCCATGGCTGTGGTAAATTCAAAATAGCTGAGCTCCATGCCGGACTCCACCAGCATGCCTATTTCATTGATGAGCTGGAGAAGCTCGCTGTCCATTACCGGCTCCAGGCCCAGCCGGAACCGTTCATTGAGCTTGTACAGATGCGGCGAGGTGTAGAGCCCCACAGAACAACCGGCCCCTTTAAAGATGCTGACCAGGGCTGCGCACACCGATCCCTTGCCATTGGTCCCGGCCACGTGGATGCAGGGATACCTGTTCTGCGGGTTGCCCGTGGCCTGCAGCACGGCTTCTATGCGATCGAGTCCGAGCCTGAATCCATGAAACTGGAACCTGTCCAGGTAGGATACCGCGTATGGCAGCGAGCTGAATGGCGGCCTTTCCGGCCTTTGCAGTCTTTTATCTTCCGAAACCATGCGGTCTGTGGGCCATGTTTGCGGGATAGCCTCTATGGTCCTGTCCCTTGAGTGATATGGCTGGCTTCCACTTCAACCACTTATCCTCAGGCTGATCATACAGCCTGAAATGATGGCCTCCTGAGACAACCGGGCCCATTTCATCGCCTTCGGGTGTAGCGAGGGCTATACCCCCGGCGATAATGGCCTCAACAGTCTCTGTCTTCACATCAATACCTGAAAAAAGACCTGCATCAACCCTGATACCGCTGGCATTCCAGAAATGCGTATTCTTCCTTATGAGAGGAGTGAAGCGATCCTCTATGTTTAGATATATCCAGACTCCTCTGGCATCAGGAGCAAGCCTGTATCCTGTGATGGTGCCTATCCTGACCCTGCGGTAATAGACCGGACAGCCCCTCCTCAGGGAGCCAAGCGTGTCTGCCTCCACCACTATATCCAGCCCCCGCAATGTTTTCTGTATCAGGGGAGGTGATGCAAGCCCTGTAATGTCAGTGGTTCTGGAACCAGGGCCTCTTTGTACATTTATATACGGGCCGGTAACGACCGTGCCAAGGTTCTTGATGCCTCTGATACTGATCTCAGGCTTTACCACCCATACCATGGCACCGGTAGTAAACAATCCCGCAGCATCTTTCTCAACAAGGGCCTTGACAAGAAATGTCTTCATGTTTTTCTCAAGACTCACCTTCTGGACATAACCTATATCTATGCCATGGTGCTTTATTTTTGAATTAACTGCCAGGTCCTGTGCATCCGGAAAGTGTATTGTGACAGGCACATAGTCTGCTGCAAGGGCATCCTTGAGGCTTTTGTACAGCTTGAAAGTCTGATTCCGTTTTATTCTGCCTCTATTTTTCCCGGACTTCCCTGCTGTTTTGCTTTCGGGGTTCATGAAGGACACGGCACCCATCATTATAGATGCCAACGGCGCTGACTGTACTTCAAGGCCTGTCCTGATGCTTCCTTTTACGTTTACCCCACTGGTCACGTAAAACCTCGTGGAATTATTAATGAGTTTCAAAAACCTGTTCTTCAGAAAAGCAGTAACCACTATCCTGTCATGTTTTCCATCCAGGTTCACCTGTGTTATCTGGCCTATCTCGACATTTTTATAAAATACCGGGCTACCATCCCTTATGGAAACAGGGCCCTTGCTTACAAGCTTTACAAATGTAACACCGGGCTTTAGCCCTGGAACATGCTTGACTGCATCATCAAAGCTGTTAAAGAGCTTGAACCTGTAGCCCTGCTTTACTGGCTTGAGCTTTTTGCCATAAAGCTTTCTTGGAAAATCAAAGGCCACACCGCCTGTCATGATAGACCTCAGAGAACCGGTATTTATCTCCACCTTGGATGGAGTAACTTCCATGTTCATACCGCTGTAGTTCCAGAACACGCACTTCCTGTTTATGAGGCGCACGTACTGATCATAGATGATGAACACGATATCAACACTGTTGTCAGGATTGAGTCTGTAGCTGGCAATTTCCCCTACCCGTACATGCTTGAAGAGTATGGGAGCACCGGGTTCAAGAGAACTGAGATCAGAAGTGGCAAGGCGATAAAACGTCCCGCTTTTCAGTATTTCTTTTGAATGGCTGCCCTGGACCTTGAATTCAAAACACGGCGGACCTTCGCCTGGCACAAAGGTAATATACGGGCCTGATACCAGGGCCCCTATGTTCTGAATACCGCCAAGCCCCACCCTTGGCCTGATTACCCAGAACTTGGTACCCTTGCGGAGAATGCGCTCTGCTGCCGGGTCTATGAGAAGCTCGGCAGTTACCTTGTATTTCTTGTCATTGTCGTTTATGCGGACTTTTTTTATTCTCCCGACTTCCAGGCCCCGGTAGATGACCTTGGTAAGGCCCTCTACCATGTCCTCGCCGGTCTCCATCTTGAGCAGGACCTTGATGCCATACTTGGCCGCATCGTAATCCTTGTACAGCTTGAAGACATGCCCATTCTCCGCAGGAAGCTGGTGATCCAGGGTTTCAGGCGTGTAAAAACTTATGCCACCGCTGACAAGCGTGCTGAGAGATTCCATGTGGAACTTTATACCACTAAGCCCGCCTGAAAGGGTGATGCCGCTGGCATTCCAGAACCTTGAACCAGGCTTGACCAGGTTTTTATATTCAGGCTCTATGTAGGCATCTATAATTATTCCCCCGCCGTTTTCCATCACGTAATCCTGAACGGAGCCTACATTCACATCCCTGTAATATATCAGCGAACCGCGCTGTATGGAATTAAGGGCATCAGTCCTCAATTTTATGTGTAGGCCAGGGGCATTTTCAGGCACAGGCGGAGGGGCGTCCAGGCCTTGAAATTCACGGCATGGAATCTTTGAAATGCCTGGCAGAACCGCTATGTATGAGCCTGAAAGCAGGGTCTCCAGGCCGCTTATCCTTCCTGCTGTGATCTCCGGCCGCACTATCCAGAACTTCACATCTGTCACGAGGCCTTCCTTGGTCTTTGGGCTCATGGCCAGTATTACAGAGACAGAATCCATCCCCTTGTCAACCGATATCTCTTTCACATAGCCGATGGGCAGCCCCTTGTACATGACCTTTGTCTTGCCGGCAGTTATGCCTTCTGCACTGTGAAAATGCACTATGACGGTTATAGGCCTTTGAACTATGCCCTTGTACAGAAGCCATGCACCTATTACAAGCGCAACTGCAGGAAGTATCCAGATAGGAGAAATTCCCCTTTTTTTCTTTTTTACAGGTGTTTCCATTTCAACTTTGTACCTCTTGGTCCTGATCAGAAGGGATGCAGGCATCCCAGATAAGCCTTGTGTCAAATGTCGAGGCTGCCAGCATGGTTGAGATAACCACACAGCAAAAATAGGTGGCTGCCGATGCTGCTGAAATAGTGGAAAAAAAACCGAAATTTACCAGGACGGTCAGCAGGGCTATTACGAAGATGTCCAGCATGGACCAGCGGCCTATGAATTCTATAAAGCGAAACATCATGGTCTTGTGTCTCAGCCAGCTCTCCCACCGGAAATGTATAGACAAGAGTATCAGTATGATCCCGGCGATCTTGAAGACCGGGACAAGGACACTGGCCGTCAGGATGACAATGCCTATTCCGTAGGAGCCTTCCTTGAAAAAGTAGATGATGCCGTCCATGATGGTGGAATAGTCCTGGGAACCCAGGTAATCCACCCTCATGATGGGCAGGAGGTTGGCGGGAAAAAGAAAGATGAATGAAGTAATGACGAGCGCCCATGTATATGTCATGCTATTGGGCTTGCGCATATGCACCCGTGCGCAGCACCTTGGACAGATGGCTTCGGAACCATCTTCAGGCTCCGGTATCACAAGGTGGCAGTCATGGCAGAGCATCAGGCCTGCCTCCCTGCCTGTTAACGCTTTCCTGCCCTCTTTTCGGCATGCAGGATTGCCCGTTTTTGCTGTCATGCCTGGCTCTTTGACTGTGCGGCACCAATAGCAGGCAATGCCCTGTCTGCCTGACCACAGGGTGCAACCCCGATCTGACGTTCCTTTTCCCTGGCCTGCCGATCGATCTCCTGCCAGAAATAGTTTTGGTCTATAGCCGCTGTAGAGCCAAGCGTGGCGGCCAGCAGCCCGATAAAACAGTAAAAACCTATATCATACTGCACATGCGCCATGTGAAGCATCTTGATAATGGTCACGAGTATACCGATCATATAAACTTCTAACATGCCCCATTCATCCATATTATGATAATAGCGAAACAGGATGCCTGTCTTCCTGGTGGCACGGCCAGTATATATCAGGGCGGTAACCCAAAAGAGCGCTGCCAGCTTGACAGCCGGGATAAAGATGGCCGTAAGAAAAACCATTATGGCAGTAAAGTAAAAACCCGAATGAAACAGGGCGATAAAACTCTCAAATATACTGCCACTGCTCTCCAGGCCGGCTGCATCGAATGTCAGCAGGGGGAAAAACACGGCGGGAAAGAACAGGAACATGCCAGTTATAGTGAGCGCCAAGACCTTTTCCGGAGAATTGTCCTTGGGAGAATCCAGGACAGCACCGCACCGGGGACAAATCAGCTTTTCGCCCGCCTTTACAGGCATGGGCTTGAGCAATAAATCACACTCTGGACAGAGCAGGACGGGTTCCTCCTTCATAACCAGGAATCCGAAAATTCGGGCTTGCTAAACACATCCTGGCCCAGTGCCAACATGCCCTCAATCAGAGCTGGTAACTTATGGTTAAAATACATCGAATTTGACCGTATTTTTATGACTTGGGAATACAAAACAGAAACCGGAACCTTACCAACCTGCTGGCAGGCAGCAACAGGCACATGGGGAAAATCATGAACCTGTCCGGCATTTTGCAACCCCGCAATACAGCGTACACGCAATAAAACTGTGCAGGCTGCGCAGGAGCTTATTCAAGATCAACATCAACTATACAATCAAATCCTGATGAAATCAAACAATTCGGACTTTATTTAAGACATTTAATCGAACATGGAAAGGTAGTCATAAGCCACTTACCTCCTATCGCTTCCCTGCGCAGGCGCTTGGCCGCGTGTCAGGCCCGACCGTTACCAGCCACGCCCTTGCGATTCGGATTGTCTCCCCCCTGGCCGGGGTGACGCCTGCATGACACAGGCCAGGTTTGCCCGCCGTGCCGGGCAAATAAAAAAGGGGCACGATTTAGTTACCGTAACCCCTTAAAATTACTGGCGGGGCCGACGAGACTCGAACTCGCGACCTCTGGCGTGACAGGCCAGCGTTCTAACCAGACTGAACTACGACCCCGTTATCCTTTAATATTCTGCTGGTAGGCGGAACAGGGCTTGAACCTGTGACCCCCGGCTTGTAAGGCCGGTGCTCTCCCAACTGAGCTATCCGCCCTTTTTAAAGATTTCTGCAAACTATAATATCACCCAAAAACTGTCAAGTCTTTTGTCAAACCTAAACAAATTGATAATCAAATCCCATAGTTAAAATTTCTGAAAATTGTGGACTCGCTCCAGAGGCTCATTAAGATAAAGCCGATCACGCAGTAGCTGCCTATAGCAAGATATACGATGAAAGCATCAAGCCTATTCCATGTACCCCGGCAGGACTTATTATTTCCCAAAATATTGAAAAGAGAAGGTTATTTTCAGAGATTACCTACACAAACAATCTCACCCTTGACTTGAAACGCGACAGAGAATAAGTTCTAAAAAAGACAAAAAATATCTTTAATCTAATGTCTATATAGGATAGCAGCTAACATACATCAATAATCTTTAAAAGGGAAAAAAAACAAATGCGACTTACGAGGGCCGGAGAATATGCTATAAGGTGCATACTATATCTTTCAGCAGAAGGAGAAGGTGTTCTGACCAGCAAAAAAGATATTGCAGCACGTTGTGCCATACCACCCCAGTTCCTTTCCAAGATAGCCCAGGAACTTCAGAAAGCCAGGATAATAGATATAAAACAGGGGGCAAAAGGAGGATTCATTCTTGCCAGGGATCCGGCAAGCCTCACCCTCCTGGAAATAGTGGAAGCTATGATTGGCGAGATATATCTCAACGATTGCATTGCAAGGCCTAGCCAGTGCAATGCCAGCCCCAAATGTCCTGTACACAAGGTCTGGCAAAAAGCGCGCAATCAGCTGAGAGAGACCCTGGCCTCCGTAACCTTCAAGGAGCTCGCTGCAGACCCGAGCTGCCTGCCCGATCTTAGAGAATAACAACAACCAGTCACGGGGTGGGATTGTCATTGTTGACTGTAACTACCTGTGCATATATGTATTGCCAATACTTGGTTTCACGACAAGGCTTAAAGATTCCAATCCATCAAGATGATAGAGACAGCGAAATCCCAGAAGAAGAAGGTAGTGCCGGTACTCACATATACAAAGACTTTGCAGCAGTACGTCACCCCGTAAAAAAGGCTGTGCGGGATTTAGGTTGAAAACAACCATTATCTGTTTAGAAACCCTTTGCGGCAAGATATCTCCTGCAGGGTTTGGCAGCAGCATGGACAGGCATTTCCTGGAAACGGCCAGGGAGCAGACAGACTGCACTATTATCGGCGCCGAATCCATCAGGAAAGGGGATCCGGAATTCAGGATATCAGGTGGCAAACTGCCTCAAAAACGTATAAGGGCTGTTGTCACCTCATCAGGCAATATCCCGGTAGACCGGACGATGTTCAGGGCCGGGCCAAAACCTGTGATTTTCTGCCCTGCCAAGGCAGAGCCAATCCTCAGAAAACAGATAGGCCATAATGCTGAAATCTGCAAAATAGCAGAAATTGCGCCGGGCATTTTATCTCTTCATAATATTATCAAGTACATAGAAGCACATAGTGCAAAAAGCTGTCTTATCGAGGGCGGTGGAAAACTCAACTACAACGCCCTGGCCCAGGGTGTTGTCGATGAAATACTTATAACCATTGCCCCAAAAATAACCGGCAGCGATACCGGAGCATGCCTGGTGTCAGGACCTTCACCTCTAGGAGACCCGTTTGTTGACCTGAAGCTCATTTCCTGCAATCCTGATCAGAACACTGGAGAAATATTTCTACGCTACCAGGTAGTGAAAAGGAGAGCCCACATAAAATGAACATGGAAAGACAGGATATGGCCATTCTTTTTTCAGGCGGATCGGACAGCCTTGCCCTTTACGCCCTTGCCATGACAAGCTCTTCCCAGATAATTCCGCGAGCCAGGAAGATACACATACTTCACATGCTTAATGGCATGTCCAGATTCCCGGAATTCCCTGCCGCACGCCTGGATATTGCCAGGAAGATCCTCGAGGCCCAGTTACCCTCCAGGCAAGACATACCAGCAACCCGCTACCTCGAACTTGACATGGGCCGGCTTTTTCAGGGGCTATGGCTCGATCGCTATGAGGAACTGATGCCCCGCTTCAACAATAAAAACCTGGTATGCGTTGCATGCAAGCTCGGAATGCATGCCAGGGCAATTATCTACTGCGTGTCAAACTATGTCCCGCTCATTCTCGCAGGCTATGCCAGGAAACAGTCTTACTTCCCTGAACAGACCCCTGTCTTCATGGATAGTGTATCTGCTCTCTCGTCTGACTTTGGAGTTACCACGTCTTTCCCGCTATATGACGAATTTGATTCAGAAGATGTATCCCGTCACTTTCTCGAAGACCTTGGCCTTCCGTCAACAGGCGGTGGCGAAAGAAAGTGCCTGTTCTGCCAGACCATCACCACTGCACGGGAAGAAGACATTGCCTCCTACCTGGATGTTATGGTTCCAAAAATAAAAAATTACATAGAATACCGCCTTGCAGCAAGGATAAAGGATGCAGCAGAAATCTTTCCTGCTGGCAGATCCAAACAATAACTGCATACCTCTGCCCTGCCCTCCAGGAACTACAGGCATATTGAAGATTCTGATAATGGCTGGCGTAAAGTAATTATCCTGTGATGAATTACACGGTAAGCTGTATCATCCCTGTCAGGAACAGAAAGGAAATGGTATCCCATGCCATAGAATCTGTCTTGGGCCAGGAGATGCCCCAGCTGGAAATAATCGTGGTGGATGATGCTTCCTCGGATGGCACACCAGATGAGATAACAAGACTCTTTCCATGGATTAAAGTCATCAGAAATGCAAGATGTCTCGGGCCAGGGCCTTCGAGAAATATCGGGGTTGAGGCATCGCATGGCAGAATCATCATGTTTCTGGATTCTGACGATATCTGGTATGGGCATCACTGCACGGCCCTCATGAATGCCCTGGACAGTGGCTTTCAGGCAGCATACGGCGTGACTGAAAACTGGAACTTGCTGGACAATTCCGTATTTTTGATACCGGAGACAGGCCCAATGTGTTCGGACAACTGTTTTCATTCACTGCTTACCTGGTGCTTCATGGTCCCGTCTTCCTTTGCATTAACAAGAAAAGCATTCATGGAAGTACATGGATTTGACAGTTTTACCCCGGGAGAAGACTGGCTCTTCTTCCTGAAGCTCGCCAGGAAATTCCGATTTGCAGCCGTCACCGAAACTATCACCTTGAGACGGCTTCATAAAGACAGCCTTTCCTGCGCGGCATTTGACAGCAGCGCGGCCACAGACATGCTGTCCAGGGTAAGAGATATGGCAGAAAATGCAGGATGCGGCCCGGAGGAAATCTCCAGGATAGACAGCATACTCAACTTTACCGAAAGGCATTATGGAAAATGGAAAAACGTCCAGGATTGGTACATGAGCCTGAAAAGGCACGGCCTTATCTGAAACCGGCAATCAACAGTAAACAGCACCAGGCTGTCATAGATTCCTCCATAGATGTACCTGAGATGGAACCTGTATTCACAATACCTCTGAACCAGGTTGGCATAGCTGCAAAGACCATCTGGATTGACCTCCCTCAGGGACGCCTGCCATTCGAGGTAGAGGTATCGGTAAGCCTTCCAGCACATCTCAAGGGTATTCACATGTCCAGAATAGAGCGGGCCATCTCCAGCCTGCTCTCAGAACCCTTTGAAGACATACGATGTTATGCTGAAAAACTGTGTGGCATCATCCTGCTTGAGCAGAAGGGAAACAGTGCAGAGGTGTTTTTGCAGGGAAAGCTTCCTCATATAACGAAAACTGCAGTAAGCAGTGAAATATCCCTGGACAGCGTAACAATTTCAGTAAAGACTCGTGGCGAGAGAGAAAACAGCATAACCAAAACGGTCTCTATGCTTGGCCTGTCTCTGAACCATATCACTGCATGCCCATGCACACAGGTCTATAACAACGCCCTGTTTCCTGATCAGGATCAGGAACTGCTCTTCACCCATTCCCAGCGTTCGAGAACTATCCTTGAAGCAGAAGACATAAATGAGGCCATTGGGTTTCACGATATCTATGACTGCCTGGCATCGTGCCTGCACATTAATCAGGATCTTTTAAAACGTCCGGATGAGGCGGAACTGGTGCTGGCCGCCCACAGGAAGCCCCAGTTTGCCGAAGATGTAGTAAGAATGGCGGCACAAGAAACGGCCAAAAGGCTTGGCGGACTGCTGCCTGATGAATCACGCATAAGGATAGAAACATTGAGCATGGAAAGCATACATATCCATAACGTGAAATGCGTCCTGGAATGTAGGATGGGCGACATCAGAAAAAGGATTTAAAACAGCCAAACGCTGCGGGGCACCAGCTTAAAAGGCCGCCGCGTGTTTGCGTCCCCTGCAGCCGATTTCATGCAAACTCATCTCTGATGGTCTCGTAAAAAGTCAGCAACTCGGGCCAAGGCTCAAAAACACCACAATACAAAGTCAGCAATTCCCGAATAGGTCTAAAACGTAGCAATAGCGTCATCGGTTAAAATTGGTTTCGTAAACTTTTTGAAAAATAATGGCTAAAATCCAAATTTTTCTCGACATTCCAATAAGTTAGCTATTT
>JALWYO010000135.1 GCA_026992735.1 Deltaproteobacteria bacterium | reverse complement strand
ATCTTAATCTACCAGGAGCTGTTACAATGCGGGTAAGCGCTCCCAGGGCGCCGCATCTGCTGTGTTGGCGGGCGCTTGAAGTACAGGGAGTACGACTGCGCGCCCGCCGCCTTACATCTGCGGCACCCTGGGAGCGCTTACAGAAACAGAATGGGAATATATATAGTAAAGCCCATTGGAACCTGTGATCAGTTACCAATGCAGCAGCTTCTGGAAACAAAACCTGAACAGGTTTTATAAAAAATACAGGCTATCCTGGACAAACAACTCTTGTACAATCTTATGTCAAAAAAATGGCTTTCCATATTTGGCATGACCACCATGCTATTCCTTGTCTCATGCTGCAGATGCCCTGCCTCCGGCCTTAATGAAAGGCTGAGACAGGATTTCAGGCCAATAGAGGCTACTGTCATAGATGTTGCCCAGGATACAGTAACCATAGACTCAGGGCTTTCAGATGGTATCTCAAAAGGAAATCTGTTCTCTCTTTTCCAGAAAGGCAGGCCCGTCTTTATGCCTGATTCCAGAAAAATCCTGGGCTTCGAACAAAAAAAGGTGGGAGTATGCACTGTCACAGAGGTAAGGCAGAACAGCTCTATCTGCAAAATGATATCCCCTGAATCAGCACCAGAGAAAGGTGACCTGGCAGTACGTTTCGGGGAGCTTAATGCTGCTTTCTTTGTAGAGCACAGGCCATCTGAGCCGGAACTTCCTGGAGGTTCTCTCCAGGACATCCTGCCTTGGCTGAAGTGGCTGGAGCCGGCAACAGCGCCCTCCCCTGTCCTTGATTCCAGGTCCATGAATGCACTGGGCATTGACATACTATTCCAGGTCAAGGGAAACCGGCTATTTGTCTATGGCCCTGGCATGACGCTTCTAAACTCCTATAACCTGCCTCCGTCTTTTGTATTTACCAATGAAAACGAGAAGGAAAGCCCTGATCAGCAGGGAGACGGCGCTGTAAAAACACAGCTGCAGGGCATACAGCTTTTTGATTTCGGGAAGGCAAAAATCATTGGAAAACTCAACAGGGACGTGCTCCAGGTTCAGATCTGTGACCTGGACGGTGATGGACAGCTTGAGATCATCTATCTTATGAAAGATGAATTATGTATAGCCCCATACAGAAGGCAGGGAGAGATATCCTTTAAAAAATTCAGCTATCCTGCCTGTGCATGCAGCTTTTCCGTAATGCCTGGAACCGGATGGATATGCGTCAATGTTTCACTTTCCCAGGCAGGCATGACTTCCAATCTCCTGCAATACCTGCACGACAGCCTGAAGACCGTTCAAGACCAAATAAACCTTTGGCTGGCCTTCATAGACTCTGACTGTGATGGCAACAAAGATATACTGCTGGGGCAAAGTTATGACAGGGATAGGTTCAAGGGTAAAAAAATATTTCTTCTGGCACCCAGAAATTACGGCATAGAATATATAGAGCGAGCGGATTACCCTGCTGATTTCAATATAAACAGTGCCGTAACAGCCAAAATCGGGCAGGATACATGCTCTCTCTTTTATGTCAGCTTTGATGGATTCTTCAAGGTATTTGGGAAGGGCCGGCATCTCTGGTCATCGCTTAAACCTGTTGTGAGCAATACCAAGTGCTGCGGGCCCGCCAATGCCGACCTTATAGATCTTTCCCGGACAGGAGCTAAAGATTCAGGCATCATATTCAACGGAACAATCCCTTTGCCCAAATCCAGATTTGCACCCAGCCTCTTGCTTTTCACAGAGGAAGATGGACAATATGTACTTTACCAGGCAGAGGTAAACCAACATGGAACAATACGGGGCATATCCGTGGTGAATGGCGCCATTCTGGCAGCAGTATCAAAAGATACACAAGTTAATCATAAGAATCCACAGGCCGAGACCGTAATATATACCTTTCCGATTCCATAGCCAGCCTTCCAGGGGGAACATGTCAGAAACGCGTCTTCTGATTTCTGAACCACATTATGCCAGAGACTGATCTAAACAATGGATTCAAAAAAATCCAGGATATCAACAAGCAATAAATTATGAAGCAGCTTTTATTTGAAAACCAGGCATCATGCCAGCCATCCTCCACGTGGAAAAGATGCCACATCATCACCTTTGGCTGTCAAATGAATGAATACGATTCTCTGAAGATGATGCAAATGCTAAGGCACGAGTATATTCTAAGTGATACGCCTGAAAATGCAGATCTCATACTCATCAATACATGCTCAATAAGAGAAAAGGCCGAGCATAAACTATACAGCCTGCTTGGTAGGCTCAGACCCCTGAAACAGAAAAACCCGGCCCTGCGAATCGGTGTGACAGGATGTGTTGCACAACAGCTGGGCAAAAAACTCCTGCATAGGGCCCCGTTTGTGGATATGGTCCTTGGGCCGCATGGCATTTACAGCCTGCCGAATATGCTTGAACGCATTGGATGCGGAGAAACGGCCCTGGTCGAGACAAAGCTGTATCACAGCTTCCAGATACCATATATCAAGGCACCGCTTACAGAAAGTTCGAATGTAAGGGCCTTTGTCACCATCATGCAGGGCTGTGACAATTTCTGCACCTATTGTATAGTGCCGTTTGTACGCGGCAGAGAAACCAGCAGGCCTGTCAATCAAATACTGGCTGAGATAGATTCACTTGTCGAGCAGGGTGTGAAAGACATCACCCTGCTGGGGCAGAATGTAAATTCCTATGGCAGAAACCTGGCGGAAGGCGTAAATTTTCCTGCCCTGCTGCATGCAATAGCATCCTCTTATCCAAACATAAGACTGCGCTTCACCACCAGTCATCCAAAGGATTTGTCAGACTCATTGATAGAATGTTTCTCAAGGATACCTGCGGTTTGCGAACACCTGCACCTGCCGGTACAGGCTGGCGCAAACCGTATCCTGAAACGGATGAACCGTAAATATGATATAGAGAGCTATATAGAAAAAGTACAGAAGCTCAGAGAGACGTGCCCTGATATCAGCCTCACCACTGACATTATAGTCGGTTTTCCAGGAGAGACAGACGAAGACTTCCAGGAAACCCTGGACCTGCTGAAAAAAATACGTTTTGACCAGATCTTCGCATTCAGATATTCGGAACGGCCAGGAACTGCGGCAGCGAGGTTCACCGATCAGGTACCGGAAGAAACCAGGAAAAAACGTCTCGCCAAGGTTATAGAACTGCAGAACAGGATAGGCCTGGAGCAGTTGAAAAGATATGAAAACAAGGTGATGGAATGCCTTGTTGAAAATGGATCCGGCATGAAGCTCCAGGCACGCACCAGAGGCAACCATGTTGTAAATCTGACTGGCAGTGAACATCTTATTGGCAGAACCCTGAATATATACATAGAAAAAGCCTGTCACCATTCACTGAAAGGAAGAATTGTTAATTGATAAAGAGGGAAAATATGAAAGCAGTCAAGATGTTGATACATGCAATAACTCTTGATCCTGAATCAAACTCGCCCATACTTATACTGAAAGAGGAGAAAGGCGAAAGAAGCTTGCCCATTTGGATAGGCCTACTGGAGGCCACTGCCATTGCAACAGAGATGGAAAAACTCTCGTTTGCAAGGCCCATGACCCATGACCTTGCGGTAAATCTCTTGAAAGCTGCCGGCATGAAGCTGCTCAGTATCGCCATCACTGAAATAAAGGACAATACTTATTACGCAGAGATAAGCATAGAAAGAGACGGAACCATCGTAAAGGTGGATTCGAGGCCCAGCGATGCAGTTGCCCTGGCGTTGAGGGCAGATGCCGATATATATGTAAATGAAGAGGTCCTTAAATCTGCGGCTCCTGCAGATCAAGCTCCATCTGTACTCTCTGGAGACAGGAAGGAAAAGGACCAGGACAAGTGGAACAAGATACTCGAGGAACTCGATCCAGATGCATTCAAATACAAGATGTGAGGTAATCCACCATGTTAATGTTTGACCTGCACTGTCACAGCCTGTTCAGCGATGGAGAACTGCTGCTTTCGGAGCTTGTAAGGCGGCTGGAAGTCAAGGGCTACCAGGCCGTATGTGTCACTGATCATGCTGATGAATCCAACATTGATTTTATCCTGGAGGGTATTCACAGGGCCTGCGGTCAGATCAACAGGCATTCAGCCACAAGGCTCATCCCCGGCATAGAACTCACTCACGTTCATCCAAAGAGGATAGAGCCCCTGACAAGCAAGGCCCGTTCATCTGGAGCAAGGATCGTTGTATGCCACGGCGAGACCATTGTAGAACCGGTACTGCCCGGCACCAACAGGGCGGCCATAGAAGCTGGAGTGGATATCCTTGCACATCCTGGCCTCATAACTGAAGAGGAGGTTGCCATGGCCGCCAGCGCCGGGGTACTACTAGAACTGTCAGGAAGAAAAGGACATAGTCTCACCAACGGACATGTTGCATCTCTGGCGCGGTCCATTGGGGCAAGGCTGGTCATTAACTCTGATGGGCACGCACCAGGAGATTTCATGAATGCAGAATATGCCAGGAGAGTTGGAATCGGCGCAGGGCTCACCCCGGAAGATGTAGAAATGCTCTATGAAACAAACTGGGCCTGGGTAAAGGAGAGATTTTAGCCTCATGCCGATACTATTCAAATAAATATCTTTTCAGACATCTGAGCACATAATCAGGGATTAATCTGTTCCTTTATAGAGAGCTTCCGAAAGAAATGACAGCCATGCCCCAATTTTCCGTCACTGATCTCATAGTAATATTTACAATGATAACCGCAGGCGGCCTTTTCCTGTTTTATAAGCCACTGGCCGAATCTGCTGCATGGAAGGCCACCATCACTCCACTTGCCTCTATCATGGGAAGCGGTTTCCTGGTGTGTGCACCACTGCTGTATACGGCTGCAGGGAATTATGCAGCAGCTGTAATGGCAGGACTCCTGGTTATGGCCTATGCCGTAGGGGCAGTAATCAGATTTAATATACGTTACGGAGAACCGCTGTTAGAAACCTTGCCCTTGCCAACCTTCAAGCGCCGGGAACACAGGCTCCATATAGGGCACAGGAATACGGCACGTAAAGTTGCCGCAGTAAAAACTGCGGAGATAGTAGAACGCATCTCCCATATAGCCCTTGCCGGTGCCTACTGTGTTTCTGTCTCCTATTATCTGCAACTTCTTTCCAGTTTTGCCCTGCACGCCTTTTCCATAAACGATATCCTGCTTGGAAGGATTCTGGTTACAACGATACTGTCTGGCATAGCTGTAGTAGGATTCTGGCGGGGACTTAGAGGAATTGAACGAATCGAACGTATAGCAGTGGGTATCAACCTGGCCATGATCACTGCGCTTATTGCCGGTCTTGCATGGTTCAATGCCAACGCATTTATACATAATGAATGGCAATTAAATATCATAACATTTAACCATGACCCTGTTTACATAGTACGGCTTATCATGGGAATGCTCATTATTGTTCAGGGATTTGAAACTTCCCGTTTTCTTGGATCAGAACATCCTGCGGCCCTGCGCATCAAGACAATGAAATGGGCCCAGCTCATATCTTCAGCCATTTATATTATATTTCTTGCACTAATGGCCATCGTGATAAGCAAGGCCGGAAGCATAAACGATACAGGCATTACAGCAATCATCGAACTCTCAGCCATAGTTGCCTCTGTGCTTCCCCTTATTATCACAGTGACAGCTATCTGCAGTCAGTTCGCCGCAGCTACTGCTGATGATGCAGGTTGCTCCGGGCTCCTGGAATCCATACTTCGCGGACATATAAATACCAGGATAGCCTATGTGATTGTATCACTTATTTCAATCGCTCTTACCTGGCTTACAAATGTCTATGAAATTATAAGCCTTGCCTCGAGAGCTTTTGCTCTTTACTATGCGCTGCAATGTATTGTTGCAATAATAGTAGCACGAAATGTTCCATCAGTACCCTTGCCGGGCAGGCGTATCATCATGTTCAGCATCATGTTATTATTTTGCCTGGCAGTGACCTTTTTTGGCATATCCGCTGAATAATTCAGACAAATTATCGATGACAACGTGCTACTGCTCCATTGACAGGCATGCCATCTGCATTACAGCTACAGCACTTTCCAGACAGACTATATCTTCGAAAGATTAAGAATGGGCTAATTCATGAAAATCCGGATTGAACAATGATATTCATGGCGTTTATACCATATTCAAAAAAACTGAACAAAACAAAAACATCTCATGCAGCAGAGGTAGGGCATAGTGCATAAACTGACCATCATAGGAGGAGGCCTGGCAGGCTGTGAGGCCGCCTGGCAGGCTGCAAAGCGCAATATCCCGGTCAAGATATATGAAATGAAACCGGAGAAGTATTCCCCTGCCCACAAGCTTGACACCCTGGCAGAACTGGTATGCAGCAACAGCCTCAGGTCATCATCGTTTAATTCAGCCATAGGACTGCTTAAAGAAGAACTGAGACGTGGCGGTTCCCTGATAATGGAAGCTGCCGATGCCACCAGGGTTCCCGCCGGCAAGGCACACGCTGTTGACCGCCTGCTTTTTTCTGAATACATCACTTCAAAGATTGCTGAACGGCCAGAGATAACTGTAGAACGCAGGGAAATCAAGACTATTCCCGGGGACAGACCGGTTATCATAGCTACCGGCCCCCTTACATCAGAGCCCCTGGCTGAAAGTCTCCGCTCAATCATAGGCCAGGAATTCATGGCATTCTATGACGCAATAGCCCCCATAGTCTCTGCCGAATCCATAGATATGGATGTGGCATTCAGGCAATCCAGATATGGTCCGGCAGGTGAGGGAGACTACCTGAACTGTCCAATGGATAAAGAGCGCTATGAAAAATTTGTTCAGGCCCTGTTAGAAGGTGAAAAGGTGCCTTTGCGCGATTTCGAATCTCCCAGGTATTTTGAAGGCTGTCTGCCCGTGGAGATAATGGCTGAACGAGGGTTGGAAACTCTCCGTTATGGCCCCATGAAGCCTGTAGGCCTGACAGATCCGCGCACAAACAGGCAGCCATGGGCTGTAGTCCAGTTGCGGCAAGAAAACAGAGAAGGCACCCTTTACAACATGGTTGGTTTCCAGACAAAGCTGAAATGGCAGGAACAGAAACGCATCTTCAGGATGATACCAGGTCTTGAAAATGCGGAATTTGTCAGGCTTGGCAGTATTCACAGGAACACATTTGTGTGCGCACCGAAAGTGCTGACCCGGTTTCTCACCCTGCAGGAAAACTCGAATTACCTCCTGGCAGGCCAGATAAGCGGCGTGGAAGGCTACGTGGAATCCACTGCAATGGGTTTCCTGGCAGGCATAAATGCAGCAAGAATGCTTACAGGGCAGCCGCTTGTGACACCTCTTCCTGAAACTGCCCACGGGGCACTGATCAGGCATATTACTAATGCCGACCAGAAAACTTTTCAGCCCATGAATGTAAATTTCGGGCTCTTTCCACGCATTGAGAAACGCCTGCCAAAGAGACAGAGAGGTCAGGCCTATGCGGAAAGGGCCATGGCCGCCTGGCAAAAATTTATTGAAAATATTTCATAGCCCCTTACATTCCTGGATTTGAAGGATGACAGACATATGACAAGATCTCCAAACATTGTATGGCACAAGGCGAGAGTAACACGTCCCAGGAGAGAGACGCTCAACGGTCATAGAAGCATCAACCTGTGGTTTACCGGGCTTTCCGGTTCAGGCAAATCCACATTGGCGCACGCCATTGAAGAACGCTTGCACCTGATGGGATGCAGAACGTATGTATTTGATGGAGACAATGTCAGGCACGGGCTCTGCGGAGACCTGGGATTCAGTCCTGAAGACCGGCAGGAAAATCTCAGGCGCATAGCAGAAATGGTCAAGCTCTTCCTTGACGCAGGCATCATTGCCCTGACGGCTTTTATCTCTCCCCTCAGGAAAGACAGGAACATGGCCAGAGACATAATCGGCCAGGAAAACTTCATGGAAATCTACTGTAACTGTCCGATAGAAATATGCGAGCAACGCGATGTAAAAGGGATGTACAAGAAGGCAAAAGCAGGTTTGATAAAAAATTATACTGGCATATCATCACCTTATGAACCACCCCAAAATCCTGACATAGAAGTTCTTACCGGCTCTAGATCCCTGGAAGATTGCGTACAGGATATTGTAGAAGCCCTTTTCCAAAAAGGGATTATAATGCGATCGGGCTATTGATGCTGAAAATACGTGTGGCAGCAGCATGACCCGTGTTTTTTTGTGCTAATTGGCGCTTTTGTCCTTGACCAGCAGGTGTTGAATGCATATTATCTTTCAATAATGTTTCGGATGCAGTCGCAAAAGGCGTACATCGACTGTGTTGTCAGGCACTTGATAGAAGTCCAAACCGTGCCGAAAATGCAAGTAAGTAAAAGCCAGAAAATTTCTGAGGTTCATTAACAGTTAATCTTGTCCTCAAAAACACCCTGCAAACCCGATTCAAATATCTTTTGATAAAGATTCCTGATTTTAACTAATTTTAATTACATCCATAGGAGAGAAACATGGAAATTACTGACCGTACTTATGTATCAATTGACTACAAACTTACCCTGGATTCCGGCGAGACCATTGACCAGACTACTGAAGGCAAGCCTTTTGGCTTCATAGTTGGCACCGGTCAAATCATAAAGGGCCTGGAAGATGCCATAATTGGCAAAAAGCAGGGAGATACCATGAACATCACCATTGAACCTGCTGATGGCTATGGCGAAGCCAGGGCAGACCTGATAAGGGAGATCCCGAGAAGCAATTTTCCCCAGGACATGGAGATACAGCCCGGCATGCCGTTTCAGGCGCAGTCCCCCCATGGGCCGGTACAGTTCATGGTAAAGGCTGTCAATGATGAAACAGTAACCGCTGACTTCAACCATCCTCTGGCAGGCGAAAAACTGCACTTTGACATCACCATCCAGGAAGTAAGGGAACCCTCCATTGCCGAGATGTCTACAATGAATGCAGGTGGAGCTTGTGATTGCGACAGCAACTCTTCAGGCACCTGCGGAACCTGTGGTGGCTGTAGCTGATACTTGCCTATGAGCAGTCAAAATACTGCCGCATGAATCTTCAAGGCCGGGGTTGCATATCCCGGCCTTTTTAGTTTCGATTTGGACACAGATGAACACAGAAACACCGAGATTTTCTTTATCTTTGATCTGCATACGAAGTCTGCGTTTATCTGCGTCCTCCGTCTTGCATCTGCGCCCGCCTGTAAAACAGATACAGGAAAATTTCCACGAACTTATTGAGAAGTTACATTGTGTTTCGGAATGTATCTATAAAGACAAAATTTGCTGCAGACAGCTTGAAGACTTGCTGCAATACATGAACTACTACTGAATCATACCATTGAAACAGCGCCGAAATGCCTGTTCAAAAGCATTAAATGCCATATCGTGGAACAAAACCACTCGTATCTCAGTAAAGACACCTGGATTAGCCTTAACAAAATCCCGGATGGCACAGAGGCTTGTCCTGGCCGCCATATCCAAAGGAAACCCATAGGCACCTGTACTTATGGCTGGAAACGCAACAGTCCTGGCGCCCTTGTCCATAGCCCGCTTGAGGGACTCGGTGAAGGCACTGGCAAGTATGCGTTCTTCCCCCCCGGCTCCCCCTCTCCATACCGGCC
>JALWYO010000134.1 GCA_026992735.1 Deltaproteobacteria bacterium | reverse complement strand
GGCCTCCAAGCCGCCAGCCAGGAAAAAGACTGCCATACAGAAGCAAAAAAACAGCGAAGAGAACAGGTTCTCACAGCACCTTAAGGATATAGAAAAAAGGGTCAGAGAGAATCAAAAAGAAGAAAAGAGGCTCCAGGAACGCCTGGCAAGCATTCAGAAAAAGGTAATGTCCGGCGCCAGCCAGGGCACATCGGCATCGGCAGGCCTTGCCGCTGGCTCAGGAACAAGCAACACATTAAAACAATATGCTGGCGCAATATGGATGAAGGTACGGAAAAACTGGCACTTCCCGGAGGATCTGCTTAACAAGAAAGACATAGAGGCAATAGTCTCCATCAGGATAATGGCTGATGGCCACATAATCAGCCGGCAGTTTGAGAGACGCTCTGGATTCGCAGCATTCGACCGATCGGTGCTGAAGGCCGTAAACGATGCCGATCCTCTGCCGCCACTGCCTCCAGAGCTGCGCCCCGGCCCTGTAGAAATAGGCATCAGGTTCAATCCCTCCAGGATGAAGTAACCTCAGTGCCCCACGGCTCGGGGATGCCTTGTTTTCACTCCTCAACCTCATCGACCCAGGCCATGAACAGTATATAACTGATGGCAACCACCACTGCGCCTATAAACAGGCCTATTATGCCAGAAAACATCATGCCGCCCAGGGCGCCCAGCAGTATCACCGGCATGGGGATATTCACCCCTCGGCCCATGAACAGGGGTTTCAGAAAACCATCAATGGTGCTTACCATTACACACCATATCAGGAATACCACGGCAAATGTTGTGCTGTCTGTGGCTGTAAAATACCATCCGGCTACCGGCCCCAGGACCAGTATGGGCGGAAGCTGAAGCACTGCCAGTATCAATACCAGCACGGCCCACAACCCCGTAAGGGGTATGCCGGCTATCAACATTCCAAGTGCAGCAAGCAGGGATTGAATGACTGCCACGCCCACAACCCCGAGCATCACTGCCCTGATGGTGGCAGTGGCGAGGTTGCGGATTGCATCCGCCTTCTGACCGGCAAACCTCCGTATCACCCTGTGTATGGCTGCAGTCGACTTGTCTGCCGTTGCCAGGATTGCCGATGCAATACCAATGGAGATGATGAAGACCAGCACAGCCTTGACCCCGCCGCTTATAAGACCCAGCAGAAACAGCACTGCAGATTTTATCTGTGGTTCAAACTGCCTGACGAGTCCAGCAATATTAGTGGTGGCAAGAGACCATAAATCCGATACATATTCGCCAATAACAGGCCATGCCTTTACATTTTCCGGAGGAGGAGGAATTGTGATGTGGACCTTATCAATATTCTTGATTACCGGCTGCAGGGCAACAATGGAAGACGAGGAAAGCTTTATCACAGGCACGATGAGCGCCAGGATAATGATAAGCGCAAACAGAATGGATACCAGCTTACGCCTTCCATGGAGCCGCTCTGAACATATTGCAATAAACGGCTCAACGGCAATGGCAAGGATGGCTCCCCAGATAACCGGCATGATAAACGGCCGAATAATCTGGTATGTCCAGACCACAAGCGCAGCCACAACTGCAATCCTTATGGCTGCCTCCAATGCCTTTTTCTCAAAGGGGATATCATCATTACCGCAATTCATGTTTCATCTCCTGTAACTGCACCCGCATACATCATTCTGCATCTATTTTACCGGCATAAAACCTGCCCGATGTAACAAGGACCGTATCATGCGGGCAATTTACCGTTTTCCTGCCCATGATACGCTCAAAGTATGCAAAATAGGCATTTACCGCCTTTTCCACTGCAAAACCTGCTGCCCGCTCCACCACTGCAAGCCTTACGCGGTGGCCTTGTTCCACGAATCCCTTGCCAGGGGTGAGAATCCGCCTTGTAGCCACTTCTCATGCAGGCTGAAGATGAAGATACCTAAATTCACATCCCTCCCTTCATGAACCTTGCCCGCCCGTTTTCGAGAACATAGGCCCTGTCCGCTTCCCTGAGAATGGTCTCCTGGTGGGATATTGCCAGCACGGTCACCTGTTCCCTGAGGCCCCTGAGGGTCTTGCAGATTTCCAGCTCTGTCTCCGGGTCTAGGGCGCTTGTAGCCTCGTCCATTATAAGCAGGGCAGGCTTCTTGGCCAAGGCCCTGGCAATGGTTATCCTCTGTCTCTGGCCTCCAGAGATCAGCCCTCCCCGTTCTCCCACTACGCTGTCTATCCCCTCTGGAAGCTGGGATACGAATTCCCATGCCCCTGCCTTCCTGAGGGCATCGATGGCATCCTCCCTGGATATGCTCTCATCCCCCAGGGTGATGTTGAACAGCACGGTATCATGGAGCAAGAGGGTCTCCTGGGGGACGTAGCCTATCATCTCCCGCCACTTGCGCAGGTCTATTTCATCAAGAGGCACGCCGTCCACCAGGACTTTGCCCTCCTGGGGCCGGAACAGCCCGGTAATCAGGTCCACCACAGTGGTCTTGCCTGCCCCTGACGGCCCTACCAGGGCGGTAAAAGACCCCTTCAGCACCTCCATGTCCAGCCCGTTCAGCACGGGCTTGTCCCGGTAAGTCATCACAATTTCTGAGAGTATCACTGCCTTGCGGAATTCTGGAAAACGTCTGCCCTGGAATTTCTCCTTCTGTTCTTCCGCATCCCTTATCCTGGACAAGATCGACCAGTATGCGCTCTCGGCAATGACCATGGACTGCTGTTCCTTCTGTGCCCTCTGCAGGGCCTTTAATATCTTGGCCAACATGTAAACCATAACCAGGACATTGGAGAGAGGCAGCTCCATGAACACCAGTGCGACGTAGAGTCCAATGGCAAAAAAGATGGTGATGAGGGGTTCCTGCAGGGCCCTCAGCGCCTCCTTGCTGAAGACCTGCCTCTGAAGCGCCCTGTTCAGCTCCAGGGTCTTCCTGCGGAGCAGGGACTCCATACCCTGTTCCCTGGCCATGGCCTTCAGCGGCTTGATGGACATGAGCATATCTGTCAGGAAGGACAGGAGAGACTTCAGGAGAACAGTCTGGTCCCTACCGGCTGCCCTGGCCTGTTTTACCATGAATCTCAACAGAAACAGGATGCCTGATCCCAGAAAGACGGCCAGCAATGTGGCCTTCCACGCCACCATAAGGGCCACTGCTGCATAAACCGCCGCGTTCATGAGCACAGAAATAAGCCTCATGCCGAACAGATAGGCCTCCGAGGACCTGGTTGCCTCAGTGGCAAAAGAGTTGGTGATATTGCCAGTAGGCTGGGTGATGTAGTAACTCCAGCTGCTCTCGAATATGGCCTTCAACAGGGAGAGACGCAGGTCCGTTGCCACGTTGGCCACCATATATCCCACCTTCCTGTTTGCCAGCAGCACCAGGACCACCTTGACGACTATGCTCATGACAAAGATGAACAGCAGGATACCCATGGTAGGCTGCATTCCCAGCATGGAAAAGAGGCCGATAATGGCCTGTTCCAGAGTGGAAGCCGCATGCTTGACATGGCCTGCAGACGCCTCCCCCCGCGATGACAGGCTCAGCATGGGAAGCAGCATTGACATGCCGAATCCCTCTGCGATCCCTGCGACGAGCATTGCGAGAAGTGTCAGGATGCTCTGCAGGGGATAGCGTTTGAGAAAGCTGATAATGAATTTCATTGCAGCTCACAGGCAGCCAAAAGTTATAAGTTACAAGACAGGCACTTTCTCAGGCTGAAGGCCGCTGGGCTTCAAATGCATCGGCTATACTTTCTACCTGGCTGTGGGTATGGGCTGCGCTAAGGCTGCACCTGAGCAGGGCGGTGCCATCCGGGGTGGCGGGAGGCAGGACCATGTTCACGTACACGCCCCTTTCCAGCAAGGCGTTCCACATGGCAAAGGCCTCCTGTATCCTGGCGCAGCGTACCGGAATGATCGGGCTTGCCTCAGGCCCTACGTGGAATCCCATGGCCTTCAGCCTGGAATAGAGAAAATTCGCATTGTCCCAAAGCTTCTCCCTCAACCCTGGCTCCTTCCTGATAATGGACAGGGCAGCCTTTGCAGCAGCGATATTGGCTGGTGAAGAGGAGGCAGTAAAGACATAGGGGCGGCTGGTATAACGGATGATTTCAAGCTCGCTGTGATTGCTTGAGCAGAATCCCCCAACTGAGCCAAGGCTCTTGCTGAAGGTGCCAACCACGAAGTCCACGGCATCTTCCACTCCGGCTTCCTGAGCCAGGCCCCTGCCTGTTTCGCCGAGCACTCCAAGGGAATGGGCCTCGTCTACCAGGAGGTATGCGCCGTATTCTTCCTTGAGGGCCGCTATGCCGGGCAGAGACGCCCTGTCTCCCATCATGCTGTAAAGGCCCTCAACCACTATCAGCACATCGGCATCCTGGTTGGACAACCTCTTTAGCCGCTTTTCAAGGTCATCCAGGTCATTGTGCTTGAATCGGAATACCTGGACGCCACCCAGGCGACAACCGTCATAGATGCTTGCGTGACAGTCTGCATCCAGCAGCACAAAATCCCTGGGACCGACCATGGTGGATAACATGGCAAGATTGGCGCTGTAACCTGTAGTAAAAACAATGGTATTCGATTTCCCAAGGAAATCCGAAATATCCCTCTCAAGATCCACGTGTGAGGCATAGGTTCCATTGGCCATCCTGGAGCCAGTGGTGCCGGTGCCCTCCTCCTGAAGGGCCTTACAGGCTGCCTGGATACATTCCCTGCGCAATGGCATACCAAGATAATTGTTGGTGCCTGCAAGGATTACCTTCCTGCCGCCTATTAAAGCCTCGGTGCTGGAGATAATATCCTGTATCACCACATTAAAAAAGGCCGGGCACTGACTCTCCAGGTCCCTTTTGGATGCGGCAATCTTCTCAAACTTGTCGAACAGCCCCACTATCCTTCTGCTCCTATTATCTTCTGGACCTGGACAGCAAGGTCTTCAACAGTACGCACCTCGGAAAGGACATTGATGGGAATGGATATATCAAAGGTATCTTCCAGATTTGCCAGTATCTCCATGGACTTCAGGGAATCTATTGCCAGGTCTGTCTCTATGTCCATGCCCGGGACTATATCTACACTGCCCGAAACGAACGGCTGCAGTATGCCTATAATCTTTTCCAGGACTTCCTTGTCAGCCTTCATAACACCCCCCTATCCCATTACGTTTTACTTTATCCCGGATTATGCACTTCAAGTGCCCGGAAAAAGTAATTTATTTGAATTATTGCATAGTTACTATACATCTATTCCTGTTGTGTCTTCATCCAAAAGGTGCTCAGGCATTTGAAGCCGCAAGGGGCTCGCAATTTTACCGAATCTGCTTTGTTGTCGGGCACTTGAAGTACAAAAGTACGTCTGCGTGCCCTCTGCCTCACATCTTTGGCAAACTTGCGAGCTGCATAATCCGGGTTTATATAAGCCCCTGTTTCAGAGCGTCTTGCAGCCTGATACCCGGCCTCCACGCAGTATCCTCACAGATGGCTTTATTGTCACAAACCCAATCCGAATGCACAAGCTCTCTCACCTTACCAGGAGTAAGCATGGGCTGAGTGCCATGCAACCTGGATATGAAAACATTGAAAAGCGCAACAGCAGACAGGACACGCAAGGGTATGCGGAGCTTAAGTATCCTCCTCCCCAAGGCCTGGCTGGCAAGCGCAGCAATACCTTCCCATGAATATCCGCCTGCAAGACCGTCGTGCAGCTCATAGACATGCACGCCGGACACCTTGCTATTCAACCAGCAAAAAACAGCCTCTGCAAGGTCATGGACGTGAAGCAGGGAAAAACGGTTTCCGGGACCGGCAATAACCGGGGCTATGCCTCTTTTCATCAATTTTAAAACAGGCCGGATCTCCCTGTCACCCGGCCCATAAACCGCAGGCGGCCTGAATGCTGTACAGCGTATATCCGGATTAATTGCGCTGAGGGCAGATTCGCCCTTCCGTTTGCTCATGGCATAAAAAGACAGATCAGGATGCCGGGCCGCAAGTGATGAGATCAGTAAAAAAGCCGAGATGCCAGGAGCATGATTGCATATGTCAACCAGGTCATGCACAGGATAGACATTCACCGCATCAAAATCCTCCCTGGCGAAACCACGAACTGCGCCTGCACAATGAATTACAGCTTCTGCACCTGAAACAAGCCTCTTTAGGGATCGCCTGTCCGACAGTTCCCCCTCAACCCAGAGAACAGCCGGATGCCTGAAACATTTAGGCCGTGAACAGGGCCTTACAAGCGCCTTTACTTTTAATCCGTTTATAAGCAGCCTCTGTACAATGGCAGAGCCAATAAAACCGGTAGCGCCTGTAACTGCTATAACCCTGGTCATAAAACAGTGTAGCCCATGCAGAACGGCTTCAAAAAATGCGGGTTTGGATGTTAAAAATTTTCAGACATAGCCTTTTTCAAGACATGTCTTCTTGGTAGTGCTTCTGGAAGGCTTACCTGACGTGGTGCGTGCTATTGTATTCTTTGGAACCAGCACCACATGGCATTCTATGCCCAGTTCCCTGAGAATAAGCCGCCTTATGCTGTCGGACAGTGCTTTTTTTGCATCATCATCTATCTTTTTACACTGCACCACCAGCACTGCCCTCTCCTTGCCGGATTCATCAGCTACAGAAAATGCACATGTATCCCCAAACCTTACCTGATCATGGGTCTCGGCAAGGTATTCCAGGTCCTGGGGCCATATATTACAGCCATTGATAATGATAAGGTCCTTGGAGCGCCCGGTGATCACTATATCCGAACCGGAAATATATGCTATATCTCCGGTATTAAGCCAGCCGTCCTCAGAAAGTACCTCTCTGGCAGCCTCCTGATCACCAAGATATCCTGACATGATACTCGGCCCCCGGACGTAGAGTATCCCGGGCTTGCCAACAGGAAGCGGCTTGCCAAAGGAATCGCGTATATCCACCTCGAACCCTGGCAATGGCCTGCCGCATCTCACAAAGGTCTTGATCCTGCCTTCTGAATGCGTTGACACCTGCTCATCAAGATGAACCACCTCCCTATCGGCAGCCAGCCTTTCTGCATCCACCCTATCCACCTGCAGACCGTCACCGCGGTTTGCAAAGCTCACTGCCAGAGAGCACTCGGCCATGCCATAACATGGCAGAAAGGCACTGGAATCAAAGCCGCATGGTTCAAGACGTTTTGCAAAATTCTCAAGCAATTCAGGCCTTATCATCTCTGCTCCAACACCAGCTACACGCCACGAGCTCAGATCGTAATTATTTACATCTGACGTCCTCAGCCGCAGGGATGCCAACTCGTAGCCGAACGGGGGGCTGAAGGATATGGTACCCCTGTTCTCCGACATGAGTTTTAGCCACAGGCCAGGTCTCATGGCAAAATCTGCTGTGCTGAAAAAATCCACAGAAAGCTGGGAGGCCATTGTGGAAAGCAACAGCCCTACCAGACCCATGTCATGATAAAATGGAAGCCAGGAGACAGCCCTGTCACCTGCATGGCAATCAATCCCATATTTGGTGATGGCCTCCAGATTGCTAAACACTGCATCCTGCGTAATCATCACGCCCTTGGGGAACCTGGTGCTGCCGGATGTGAACTGGATATAGGCAAGCTCATTCTGCCCAAGGGGTTCCAGTTGTGCGCTGGATTCAGGCAATGCATCAAAATCCTCCGGTTTTCCCAGAAAAGGAGATTTCAAACCATGGCTCCCGCAAGCCCTCTCCAGGTAGCTAAAAAACTCGCTGGTGGCCACGGCCATGCTGGCCTTGCAGATATCAAGCAACCTGGATATCTGCTGCACATAGGCATCTGCACCATTTATATGCATTACGATTGGAAGCGGCACTGGAACAAGCCCGGCATACTGACAGGCAAAGAAAAAACGCACGAAATCCGGGTGGGTGTTTGCCACAATTGCCACGCAAGCCCCCCTGGGCACCTTGAGATACAGCAATTTTCTGGCCAGGATACGGGCCTCATGACGAAGCGCAGAATAGGGCATGGCCCGGTACAGGCTGCCACGCCTTGAATAGAAATTGTATCCAGTCTGACCGGCAGCAGCATAATCCAGGGCCTCTGCCAGGTTCTTAAAATCACCCTGCCTGACAGAAACAGTATTGCGGGTTGGCGTTTTGACTGGTTTCGTAGTATCTTTGTAATATGTTTTCCCTTTAGCAGGGGATGATGCAACTACTTGAGATAATTTCATATTATAGAATACAAACCTTTCAACAATGCGGACTTTTCTGCTTAGAGTTCAGCACAAGCTTGCGAAGCGGGCCACACAGTCCGCAAGGACCGACCGAGAGCGCCGACATGCAAACTGCTGGAAGATTCAAATTTTTCGGCCCATCTTGTTATTCTTGTTAATATTAATAAAAATTGAGGATAGTAACAAGAAATAAACATGTATGATACCTAACAGAAAGCATTTTTTTACTTGTAAGCGCTCACAGGGCTCCGCATCTGCTGTGTTGGCGGGCGCTTGAAGTACAGGGAGTACGACTGTGAGCGCTTACAAAAAGGGAAATATACAGTAAAGCCCAATGGAATCTGTGATCAGTTACTTTTACTTTTTCTTGAATCCCATGATAACTTACTTGCAAAATAATGATACCCGTCCTGGCAGGCTCCCTTGACCGCAATGTTCAGTAAACTTTTTACATACCTTGCTGGCGGATTTTCTATCATGAACATCACAAGACTGGCTGTATTCGCAACTGTCCTGATAGCTACTGCTGCATGCCTTCAGACAGATATTGCTGTAGGTGCCGGAAATGCCGGCAGCAACCCTGTACTCAAGGTAAAACCACACAAGACTCTGCCATGGAAAGAACTTTATTTTCAGGGCGGCAAGGGCTTCAGCAGGATAACGGCATCGGTACGGTTGAGACCTTCGAGAGAATTTTGTCCCAAATCCATCAAAAACGCTGTCTCGGATTTTATGCCATGCCCTCTGCCTGGCAGGGATCTGGGGATTATCTCGGTGGAAACGGCTGTATCAACCCTTATTCCTCCGCAATCTGAGTATAGCCAACATGTCTGGTTTAACACTAAAACAGGTTCTGCCCTGCAAAGAATCAGGCTAAAAAACGGCACCCATCCATGGCTCAAGGCATACAGATGGCAGGAAGACGGGGTAAGCCGCCTGAAAATCCGTCCTGACAAACCCGAAGAATTCTCCCTACCTCCTGACAAATGGAACAAAAGACATGCATCTTTTTTCAAATACCCTCAAAAAGAAGTAAAAGCATGTCCTGTAATTTCAGAATCTACGGTGCTATTGCACCTGCTGTCCATGATAGACGTGGGGAAAACCAGATTTCCCTTCCAGTTATGCGTCTTTGGCAAAAAAAGGCTTCACAGGGTAACAGTACATCTTGCCAAGCTCAAACCACTCAAGATCGCTTTCGAGTCCTATGGGTTGCAGGGAGAACGCAGAATAGAAAAGACAATAAAACCCTTGGTATTTCTCATAACCTCTGCAAGCATGGACAAAAAGGGGGAGAAAGACGAGGCATTCTCTCTGCTGGGCCTGCAAGATGACATATACATATTCCTGGACCCGGGAACCAGGTTGCCTGTCAGGCTCATTGGACAAACCAAACGGTTTGGCGAAATGATCATTGCCCTGACAGGGGCCTGGATCAACTAATCCTTCCATAAAGGCAAACTTCTTAACATGGATATCCCACCCAAACATATCCCTGTTATCAGGCAGATTGTCCAGGCTTCGTATCTTGTCTTCTGCATATGGACTGGCTGGAGATTTTTCCTGTTCTTCGAATGGGCAACAGGCAGAAGCGGCATTTACATTCCCAGGCCCCCATCAGTGGAGGCATTCCTGCCGATAAGTGCACTCCTTGGCCTGAAACGCCTTGTCATGACAGGCAACTGGGACCCTGTTCATCCAGCAGGTCTCAGCATATTTTTGGCAATTCTGATCGCCAGCCTCCTTTGGCGCAAAGGTTTCTGCGCATGGACATGCCCGGTAGGCGCTGTATCCAATATGTTTGAACGAATCGGGCGGCGGCTTGGCACCATCAGAAACTTACCTTCGTGGATAGACCTTGGACTGTTGAGCCTGAAATACCTGCTGCTTGGTTTCTTCATCTATATCATATTGTGGAAGATGAACCTGAAACAGGTGGAAGGGTTTATCAGCTCTCCCTACAACATCTCTGTTGATGCCAGGATGCTCCTGTTCTTTACAAAACCATCATTTCTGTCCCTGGCAGTGTTTGCCTTCCTTGCCTTGACATCGCTGTTCATACGCAATTTCTGGTGCCGCTATCTCTGCCCCTACGGCGCTCTTCTTGGTATCCTGGCACTGGCAAGCCCGGTACAGATAACCCGGGATCAAAAATCCTGCACTGGGTGCGGTAAATGTGAGCGCGCATGCCCTTCATCCATAAAAATCACCAGGATGCAGACAGTCCGCACATGTGAATGCACGGGGTGCATGGAATGCCTGCCTGTCTGCCCGGTAAAAGAATGCCTGTCCCCCTCGCTTGTTCCTGGCAGAAAAAGGGTGCCCAAGTATCTCATACCCCTGGGCACAGTGCTAACCCTTGCGTTTTTCTATATCCTTTCCTTAACTTTCGGGCACTGGCATAGCCTTGTGCCAGATGATTCGCTCAAAAATATCTACCAGATGCAATTACTTGCAAATCCCGGCTGATCCCGGCGACAGATAACGGACACCTTGCCAGGTAAAATGCCGGGATAACGGCAAGCTGTGCAAAAAGGGCTGTACCGGCATATCATCAATGCTCAATGGCATAGAGTTGCCACCTGGATGAGCCTTCCGGACGCGCAAATGTCCATATCTCCTGGAACTTCACGGGCTCGCTGTCACTGCCCTGCACAACATTGCCGGTAGCCTCTTCTACAGTATAATCCAGGAGATTGGCTGTAAACTTCACCTTCACGTATTCGAAACCGGAGTCTGTTCCGTGGTCCACTATCTCCACGTTCCTGACCGCGATATTTTCAAGACGGTTTACAAGACCACGGGCCTTCATGTCCTGAAATTCTGCCTCGTACTGGCCCAGGAGCTCGGGCCCCAGGATATCCCTGACAGCGTCTATATCCCTGCGCATCCATGCAGCCTGGACTTTGAAAAATATGTCCTGGGCCAACTCCTTGATCTGCTGCTCATCCACAGGAGGCGGTGCAGCATTACTACCAGCATATCCAGAGGCCCCGGATGGAGGTGGCGCATCTATTGTACCGGAATTGCCATGAGGAGGAGGTGACGGTGGTGGTGAAACGTAGCCCTGTTCCGAAGCCTGGCTGCCACCATTAACACTGCCGGGACTCCTGTTCCTGGTTCCATTCCTTGCCAGGAATTTCTTGTAGATAAAGTAGCCTATGCCGCCAATAATGAGAAGCTGGAAAAGCCCCAAGCCTGTCCCAAAAAGACCGCCGCCTGCATGGGCCAGGCTGCCAAAGAGCAATGAGCCAAGAAAGCCGCCAAGCAGGCCGCCGCCAAGCCCCTTCAAAAAACTGTTGCCAGACCTGCTGCGGCTGGCACTTGACGATTGCCTGCGGGAAGAGGAGTAAGGGGTTGAAGGCCTGTATGACCGTGAACTGCCAAACGACCTCCCTCCTCCCCTGGCACGCGCATCAGCAGTACTATGTGCATAAAAGGTTGAAATGGAGATGCAGAAAACGAGGATGGAGACAAGAGCTGCTATTTTATGAATGTTCATATATTCTACTCGCATAAAAGGATAGTTATCCAGCGTTGGCCAAATCGAAGATCTTGAAACATGATCTAAATCAGTTTTATTTTCGGGAAAGTGTCCTTACTATAATCTAATTCCTGCAATTGCCAAGCTTGCCGGATATGCAAGGCGGAAGACACGAAGTCGCAATATGAGGATTAAGGGCATCTGTTTGCAGAAGGCACTGGAGAAAGGCATGACCTACAAAAACTTACAAGAATGCCTAAGGGACCTTGAAATACATGGGCACCTGGTGAGAGTCAAGGAAGAGGTATCGCCATACCTTGAGATGGCGGAGATACAGCGCAGGGCTTATGCAGCAGAGGCACCGGCCTTATACTTCGAAAGGGTCAAAGGTTCCGCCTTTCCGGCTATATGCAACCTTTTCGGCACTATGGAACGATGCAGGTTCATGTTCCGCCACACGTTGAAACGCGTAACAGGCCTCATCCGTCTCAAGACTGACCCAGTATCCCAGCTGACAGGCATAAGGGCCATCAGGAGGCTCAAGGGAATCCCACTGGCAGCTCTGCATGCCATGCCAATGAAGATGCGTAACGGCCCGGTGCTTGAAAACACCATCAGGCTTTCTGCCCTGCCCCAGGTAAAAGGCTGGCCCGATGACGGCGGTGCATTCATAACCCTGCCCCAGGTCTATTCGGAAGATCCTGAAAATCCCGGCATCATGCACTCTAATCTTGGCATGTACAGGATACAGATATCCGGGAATCAATACAAACCTGACCGGGAAGCAGGTCTCCATTATCAGCTTCACAGGGGTATTGGCGTGCATCATGCCAAGGCCATGAAAAAAGACGAATCTCTCAAGGTTTCCATATTTGTCGGCGGGCCGCCTGCTCATACCCTGGCAGCAGTAATGCCACTGCCTGAGGGGATATCCGAGCTAATGTTCGCTGGAATGCTGGCTGGCAGAAGATTCAGATACTGCTACAGGGACGGGTTCTGCATCTCCACTGATGCGGACTTCTGCATAACAGGAACGGTGGATCCGAAGGCTACCTTGCCAGAAGGCCCGTTTGGCGACCACCTCGGCTACTACAGCCTGGTCCACCAGTTTCCATATGTTAAGATTCACAAGGTCTATCATCGTAATAACGCTGTCTGGCCATTCACTTCTGTAGGACGGCCACCCCAGGAAGACACCGTATTTGGAAGGCTGATACATGAAATCACTGCACCGGCAGTGCCTTCGGAGATCCCGGGAATACATGCCGTTCACGCAGTTGATGCAGCAGGTGTGCATCCGCTGCTCCTTGCCATAGGCAGTGAACGTTATGTGCCGTACCATGAACGAGAACCTCTGGAGCTTCTGACCCTGGCCAATGCCCTGCTTGGTTTTGGACAATGCTCCCTGGCCAAGTATCTTCTCATAGCTGCACGGGAGGACAACCCTGACCTGGACATCAACAAGGTTGATGACTTCATAATCCATGTGCTCGAACGTGTAGACTGGACAAGAGACCTTCACTTCCAGACAAGGACCAGCATGGACACCCTGGATTACAGTGGCACCAGGTTAAACCACGGCTCCAAGCTGGTAATTGCAGTAGCGGGCAGGAAAAGAAGGACCCTGGCCGGGGAATTGCCATCAGGCCTCGATATAGCCGGGTTCAAAAATCCACGGATGGCAATGCCAGGGGTTATGGCCCTGGAAGGACCTGCCTTCTCATCTTACCGGGAAGAAAGACCTCTCATGAAAAAACTGACAGATTGGCTTGGTGAAAAACTGCCGGGGGATGCTATTCCCCTGGTTGTCCTGTGTGATAACTCGGAATTCACTGCAAGAAACCTGGCCAACTTTCTGTGGGTTACATTTACCAGGTCAAATCCATCCCACGATGTCTATGGCACTGAAAGTTTCTGCGAGTTCAAGCATTGGGGCTGTACAAAAACCCTTGTAATTGATGCACGCGCAAAACCCCATCATGCCCCGCCACTTGTTGAGGACCCGGCAGTAACAAGGAGAATCGACGAGCTGGCATCCAGGGGAAGATCCCTGCATGGCGTCATTTGAGTCATGCCTACAGAGACATTACGCTTGCTGTATTGTAAAATGCAAATAATTTAAAAAATCACTTTTCTCAGACAATTGAAGTGATAATCCGGGATAATCCCGGACAGGAGACATAATCATGAAAAACAACAACAAAAAACAGTACAGGGCAATGGTTTCTTCAGACTGGAATGAATGCCTGTCGCCAATGGGGCCTTTTGACCCGATAATCTTTGCATATCCCGGGTTGAAACCCGATCTCGTCTCTATATTCCGGAAATATACAAGCAACCGGATCACACTGCACGATGCAGTAAATGAACTGCAGAAACTCATGCCAGCTCCTCTTTCTGCAGGGCAGATGGACGCCTACCTTGAGAGATACTTCGTTACTTATAAAAGCGTGCCCCAGTTCATCGAGTGGTGTAAAGAGAATAATGTGCTGTTCATGATAAATACAACCGCCTCCATAGGTTTCTTTCAGAGAGTATTCAGGATGAAGCTACTGCCCGGGATACCCGCCCTGTCTGCACATCCCGGCTTTCGCTACGAGCCATCAAAATACGACCCTGCTGAAATATTGGAGCTTCTTGAAATTACTGATAAATCTAAAAATACCCAAAAGATCGCCAGCACACACGAGATTCCCTTCGACAAAATCGTAATAATAGGAGACAGCGGGGGAGATGGCCCGCACTTTGCTTGGGGAGGCGCCAATGGCGCATTTCTCGTGGGCAGCATGACCAAGTGGTCCCTGGAATCGTTTTGCAGCAGCCATGGTATACATATCGATCTCCACTTCGGCCTGACTTACGGAAAAGACGAGAAAAGAAATCCGGACAAAGAGATGCAGATAGATTTCATGGAACTCACAAAGGCCGTTGAGGAGGTTCTCGCAAGGTAGTGTGCGCCAAACATCGCGGAAAGAAAACACGCAGGCGTTCCCGGCCCAAAATCTCTGCCAGGCCGGAGCTCCTGGCACCTGCAGGAAGCCGCGAAGCATTCCATGCGGCAATAGAAAGCGGCGCTGACGCCGTTTACGTTGGCCCCAAGATACTGAACGCCAGGGCCTATGGCAGAAACTTTACCACAAACGAGATCGCAGACCTGGCCGAATCTGCAAGCAACCATGGGAAAAAACTGCTTGTTGCCATCAATTCCCTGGTAAAGGAGGCAGAAATACCAGAGGCCATACGTCTTCTCGCAGCCCTTGAGGAAATCGGCATTGACGCCCTCATCATACAGGATCTGGGCCTATGGCGTATTGCCAGGAAATATTTTCCCAACCTAAGACTCCATGCAAGCACCCTCATGACTATCCACAACAGCCTTGGTGTTAAAATTGCCGGGGAAATGGGATTTTCAAGGGTGGTTCTTGCCAGAGAACTGACTCTTAACGAGATAGCCACCATATCGAGGAACGCCAATGTCGAACTGGAGGTATTCGTGCACGGGGCGATGTGCTTCACAGTCTCCGGTTTGTGCATGTTCAGCAGTTATTTTGGCGGAAGGTCCAGCACCAGGGGCCGCTGCGTACAGCCATGCAGGCGCAGATACAAATGGAAAGGCGTGCCGGGGACCTTCTTCTCCATGGACGACCTGTGCGGAATAGATGCAGTGCCGGGCCTTGTCAGAGCTGGTGTCTCCTCACTCAAAATAGAAGGGCGCCTTAAACCCCCTGATTACGTGGCTGCCGTGACTGCTGCCTACCGGATGCTGCTGGATGCCGGTCCAAACTATAGCAGGAATACATTGGAGCAGGCCAAGTCCCTGATAGACAAGGCCATGGGCAGGCCTGTATGCACGGGTTATTTCTTTTCCGACAATCCTGGCTCTGCCATATCGCCCACCAGGACAGCCAATACAGGCATGTATCTTGGAAAGATAAAACCAGTTGACAAAGACAGGTACATTGTCAAAGGAACAAGGCAGCCAAAGCCCGGAGATAAGCTGAGAATCGTTCTCAACAGCAAAGATCAGCAATTTTCAGCAACATGCAGGGAAATATCTCCAGCAGGGCATGGAAACTATTACATCCGTATGGATTTTCCTGCATTCACTCCATCTTGCAATATTTCAAACGCATTGCTCTTCAAAACGGAAAGCCTGGCACGGAAAGATAGCAGAGCCACCACAGGGAGAGGCCCAACAAAGACAACGGGAAACAAAACCGCCATGAAAGGTGCCGCTGCCAGGAGCCAGCGTGTAATTGCCGCCGTCTGCAACCAGCCTTATACACATAAATCTCCAGGAAAAGCATGTTCAGGCAAGGCTGAACTGTTTGTGAAACTCCACAGCGTTGCAGATGTAAAAATCATCGGCAACCTGGATATTGCAGGCTTGATACTTGATATCTCATCGAAAAATATTCAGATGGTGTCAAGGCGGCTGCCGCCTGGAATCTCCAGGAACAGTATTATATGGGCACTGCCGCCAATCGTGTTTGAAAGACGGATCTCACATCTGAGGTACCAGACAGATCTTCTCATGAGACAGGGATTCAGGAATTTCCAGATATCAAATCTATCCCATATCGCACTTTTCACAGGTTACAGAGGCAGGAAAAGGCTGCGTCTCTTCTCTTCTTATCAGATGAACATCCTTAACCACCAGGCAGTGCAAGCTGCCAGGGAACTTGGCATATCAACATGTCATTTTTCCGTGGAAACCGACTTCCAGAACATGGAACAGTCACTGTCCAGAGAAAAATCAGATATAGTCTTCACTGTTTATGGATTTATTCCCCTTTTCACATCAAGGCTCAGGCATCGGATTTATGACCAGAAAACTCCTGTTGCAAGCGGTAGAGGAGAAGAATATTTCTGGATGAAATCGGGAAATGTTGGACAGCTCTATGACAGCAGGCCATTCAGTGCCCTGGGGTACAGGGATAGGCTCCTGAAGGCAGGCATCAGCAGATGGATACTGGATCTAAGCCTCATTCCAGGCAAGAAAAAACTGCCAAGGAGGTTGCCCGGCTCCATAAAAACCCTGGCCCGCAGATTCCGAGGCAGGAACTTTAACCTGCTGGGCACATTGGAATAGAAAAAACTGAAAAAGCCGCATCATCCATGACAACACGGCTTTCCGAACTTGTTATAACCAGGCAGGCAGCGGCCTCTCCTGGGAGGCACTTACCGCCTGCCTGCAGATACTAACTCCAGGCTATTCAGCCTTCTTCTTCTTGGTGGCCTTACCGCCTGCAGCGCCCTTGGCTCCTCTTGGACCCCTTGGCCCACGATCACCTTTCTCACCCTTTGGACCTGGAGGTCCTTGCGGCCCCGGCTCACCCTGGGGACCCTGTGGCCCTGGCTCGCCCTTGTCGCCCTTCGGACCTGGAGGTCCCTGTGGCCCAGGCTCACCCTTCGGACCTGGTTCGCCTGGAGGCCCTTGTGGCCCCGGAGGCCCTTGTGGCCCGGGTTCACCCTTGGGACCTTGCGGACCTGGTTCGCCCTTCTCACCCGGCGGTCCCTGAGGACCTGGAGGTCCCTGCGGCCCTGGCTCACCCTGGGGACCTGGTTCACCTGGAGGTCCTTGCGGCCCCGGCTCGCCCTGTTCACCCTTCGGACCCGGCGGGCCCTGCTGTCCTGGTTCACCCTGTGGACCCTGTGGCCCAGGTTCGCCCTTCTCACCCCTTGGCCCTGGAGGCCCTTGCCTGCCAGGAGGCCCTGGATCACCCTTTGGGCCCTTAAGCTGCCCGGATTCTACAGCATCCTTCAGCTCCTGGAACTCTTCTCTGAGAGACGCAAGCTGCTGATAGGCAAGGAGACCAAAGATGCTCAAAACTATGGCCACAAATGCAATAATAATCGCCATTTTCCCTCCTTCAGTTCAAAAAAATCGATTCAAATCCCTTGCAGCCCGGTAAAACGTGCTGCGCCCAGCTTTACGCTAATATGGCACTATCCATTCCAGCCATTCACCGAAAAGGATAGATATACCTCTTGCTCCCTTTATTAAAATTGAAGGTAGACCACCATATTATCACTGTCAATATCAAAATTTCCATATAATACAAGAACCTGCCAAATCATTTGCCGGTAGGATCTGGATGCTATGCAAAATCCAGGGGCTTTCTTTCTCAATGCCTGCTTTCATCTGCCGGATCTTCAGGAAGACAGACCTCAAAAACAGCTCCGCCTTCAGGGTTGTCGCGCACCTTGATCCTGCCGTTGTGCAAGGCCACGGTCTGCCTGGCAATGGCAAGCCCAAGCCCTGTACCTGGTACATCCTCAGCCAGCCTTTCAAATTCCTGGAAGATCTTTTCCTTGTATTCATCAGGTATGCCTGGACCGAAATCCTTGATCTCAATGCAAACCCATGAGCCGCTTTTATATGCCGAGATCACCAGACGCCCTCCGGCACCACCGTATTTTATGCCATTGACCAGGATATTTTCAAATACTGTCTTCAATATAGGCAATCCTTTAATGACAAGCTGTTCAGGGATCTCTGCTTCTATTCTGACATCTGATTGCTTGAGGACTGGTGCCAGTTTCTTGATCACATCTGCCAGCAAATCGGAAAGATTTATCTCCTGAAAGGTCACATGCGAAGCAGTAAGCACATTGGATAAAACGTCAGCATCCCTGATAAGACGAAATATCTGGCTGGCACACAGGTGAATATCTTCTATATCTTCCAAAAGTTCTCCGAGCCTTTCCTTATCTTCCAGAAGGTATTCGGTGGCATTCAAAATGGCGCCTGCCGGGGTGCCAAGATCATGACGCACCATGCGCAGAAGCAATTCTCTGATCTGGTTAGACCTGTCAAGCCGCCTTGCAGTATCACGCAGGGCCTGTTCCATCTTCTTCCGCTCGGTTATATCCCGCAGGATCTCCAGGGCCCCTATCATATTGCCATCCTCATCATAAATAGGAGCAGCAGTGGAATGAACTATTATCTCCCTGCCGAGTCCTGATGCAGTTATAACAGATTCATGCTCCTGGCGCTGGCCATCTTCAAACACCTTCTTGACAGAACAGTGGCCACAGGGGCTTGCCCTGCCATGGAGACAGGTATAGCAGTGACCACCAACCTTGACCGAAGGAAGTAACTCCCGACTGCGCCTGTTCTGTAAAAGAATCCTCATGTCTGGTGAAATTACATGGATGATATCAGGGGCTGCGTCAATGACATGCTGGTACAAAGCCAGCTGTTCTTCAATGGATTTCTTCACTTTTAGACAAGCTGTTTTAAGACTGCCGGAATAAAACCGGGCATGTTTACGTTATGATTCATGTATAAGACTCTCAAGCCTCTTTCCATAGCTCTTCTTGAGAGCTTTGAGATATTCGGGATCCACAGGCCCTTTCCAGGACTTCACCTTGAAAAAGCGCTTGGGTATCGTGATGGAATCCGGATCAAACCCTGTGGCAAAACGCGTTTGCCAGCGAAGTTTCCGGATATTCAGCGCAATTTTTTCCACATTCTCTGCAAGATAGCGGTAACCAAGAACATCCAGGCATTCAGCCAGCACGGGAGGTGTATAGACACCCCTGGCGAAAAGACAGGCAACCATTGAGGTCAAGAATGTCCTGGGGGCCTCATCGTCCACAAGGAAATCCACCATTTTTTCCACGTCATCATGTGCATGTTTCTGCTCATAGGAATAGGCCCCTGTGTCCAGGTGAGAATGACGGAAGCCCAGGGACTGGGCAGCAAAAAAAAGCTCGCCGGTAGCGTAACCGGCCATTTCCTGGCCCAGTACGCAGGCAAATTCCTCGCCACCATACCTGGCCGCAGCCTTCAAGGTTCCATTCCCAAGAAGGGCATAAAACTCATTTGCAGCAGTCCCAAGGTAAAGAGCAGCCTTTTCATATGCCGCTGTATCACCAAACCGCAGTGGCACGATGGTCTGTTTAGGCCCTACAAGGCCTCTCTCAGAAGCCTCTGTGGCCCAGGCCAGCGCCACTCCGCCGGAGATGACATCAAGGCCCACCCTTTCCATTACATCCATTATGGAAAGCACTGCAAAACAGCTCGTTATTCCCAGCATGCTGCCTGTGGCAAATATTGGCTCGTAATCATACGAAACCTGCTTGTAGGTATAGCTATTATCCTCCATGAACTTTTCCCTGACAAAGCCCACATGGATACAGCCGACAGGACAGCCTGCACAGGCCATGTTTCTCAGCAGTGCATCCCTTGCAAAGCGTTCCCCCGATATACTGTCTGCTGCCGGATCGCTGCTGGCCTGCAGGTTCCTCCAGGGCAGTGCCTCGAGCCTGTTAAGGGAAAGGATATTGGCAGGGGTTCCAAGGTCGTGATATTTCTTCATCATGCCCTTGGCCGTCACATCTTCGAACACCTTTTTATAGAGCCCTGTGTATTCCTTTGATTCCGGGCGAGCGATAATATCATCACCATCTATAATTATGGCCTTAAGATTTTTTGCCCCCATCACCGCACCACCACCGAGCCTGCCGAAATGACGGTAGGTATCTGCATTTATGCAGGCCATTGCAAGCTGCTTCTCTCCAGCCTGGCCTATTCTCAGAATGCTCCTGTGACCACTGGCAGACCTGAACATGTTTCTGAGAAGCTTTCCTGACTTGAGTACGTCAAGGCCCCAAAGGAAGCCTGCTGGACGAATTTCAAAACTCCTGGAACCTATGGCTATGCAGCAGGGCTCGCCAGCCATTCCGGTAATAACCAGGGCATCATAGCCAGCAAAACGCAAAGAGAGGGCAGAACGCCCTCCAGCATGACTCTCAGTGTACTGATCGTGATAGGGGGACTTGAAGGCACATACTGTCTTGCTCATCAGCGGGAAGTAACCGGTAAGAGGCCCTATGGCAAATATAAGGGGTTGGGCAGGATCGTTCCAGGGCCTGTCAAACAGGCCGCATTCGTTGAATATGAGGGCAGCCAGGCCGCTGCCGCCAGCTGCCTCGTCCCTGCCCTCAAACCTTTTAACCTGCGCCTTCTGAGCGGAAAGATCCACTTCAAGTATTCTGAAATAGTCTCTCATCAAGCTGCCTCCACCTCAGCCATTGCCCGGGTGACACCCTTGTTGAACCTGGCATCTATCATTTCAAGGCACTGATGGGGACAGTATTTCACGCATTTACCGCAATGTATGCAGACAAAAGGAATGCCAAGCGGATCCATGAATATAGCGTCTACAGGACACACATCAGCACACTTGCCACACCTGATACATGCCTCTCTTTTCACCCTGACCCCACCGCCTTTACGCTGGCCAAGCGCACCTGTAGGACAGACCTCTGCACAGGCAGCAGGTTCACATGCAAGGCAGTGAATGGCCTCAAACCCTGTGGACAGCCCACCAGAACTGTGTATCCTGATCCCGGCAGTATCCCAGGATATGCGTTTGTGCACAAGCCTGGCACAGGCAAGAGAACAGATATGGCAGCCTATGCAGCGCTCTATTTTCGTGGCAGCGAGTATTTTCATGGCAATCGTCTTTATTTGGTAACTGATCACAGGTTCCAATGGGCTTTACTGTTTATATCCCCATTCTGTAAGCGGCCTTTAAACAAGACCGGCCCAAAATTCAAGCTCACCTGTCCCCGGTAACCGCCTTATTATTTGTTTGCAATATGCTGAAATACCGGACGGGCACGAGATTCCGAGAACAGATACATCAGGATCTCATAGTAACGCCGCCATAGCTGGTTGAAAAGATTAAAATAGATAAAGTCTGCCCCATAGGCTTTAAAAAAGCGGCATAAATTTATATACAAATGACCAAAACATGATATTATCTTTAACTGGCCATGAGTGATAAAAATAAACCTACAGTACCTCCAGAGCTCCGCAGGGCCAGGATCAGGGCAGCCTTCTCTGTTGCAGTCAACCTGTTTCTGTCGATTGTAAAGGGATATTACAGCGTTATATCTGGAAGCCAGGCACTGATGAGCGATGCCATCCATTCTGCCACAGATGTTGTGGCTTCTTTTGCAGTTCTTATTGGCATCTGGGTTGCCGGCAAAAAACATCCATCTTTCCCCTACGGCCTATACAAGGCTGAAACCCTGGCCACGCTTATAAGTTCAATTGCCATACTCCTGGCAGGCTACGAGATCTCGCGCCGCGCCATACTGGGGCCTGTAATCCAGCCTGATGTGCATATTGCACTCCCTGTCACAGTATTTTGCCTCATGCTTTCCCTGGGGTTTGGCCTGCTCCAGGTCAGGGCCGGCAAAAAACTCGGCTCACCGGCACTGGTAGCAGATGGCAAGGACTATCTTGCAGACAGTCTCTCAACCACCATTGTAATAATCGGTCTGGCAGCAAATTATGCTGGATTCAATGTGGACCGATGGGCTGCTGCCCTGGTGGCGATATTTGTCTTCCGCGCCGGCGGGGCACTATTCATAGAGGCCATAAAAGAACTGCTGGATGCCTCCATCGACAGGGACACGGAAAGGGAAATCATACGTCTGGTAGAAGCAGATCCGGCAATCATCCGTGTGAAAAAGACACTGAGCAGGACTGCAGGCGGGCGCTTCATTGTAGATATGGACATAGTGCTGAACACCAGGTCGGACGTGGCTGCGGAGAAGGTAGCGGCCAGGCTGGAAAATGAAATAATCAGAAAATTCCCCCGCGTAATCATGGCCAGGCTAAGGCCCCAATTTGAGGAATCACGGGAAACCGTAAAGATCACACCCCTTGAAAAAACCGATGGACCTGTAGCTCGGCATTTTGCACGGGCGCCCTGGTTTATGATTGAACGGATAGATCCCGTAACACACAGGGTTAAGGAACGGCAGATTATAGAAAATCCCTACAAGGAAGTAGAGCGAAAACGCGGATTCCTTATAGGCAAATGGTTGCTTGCCTTCAAGCCTGACAAGGTAATAATGACTGAATCACATGGTGGCACTGCCGAGGCCCTTCTCAAGGAGGCAGGCGTACAAATAGAATCAGCAGAGCGTGAAGGGCAAGACAACAAAGACGCTGAATAAATACCCTGAAACAACATGCTGCCAACCTGCTGAGACATAAAATAGGACGGTGCAGCAGATAAAGCTGATTCAAAACAGAAAATACAGAACGGTATCACCTTTGCCAAATACACGGCAACGCGGCATATGCCCTGCCCTGCAAGCAGATACAGCTAATCTGTAAATATTTCAAGGACCTCGTATGTCCTGAGTCCGGAAGGCGACTGAAATTCAACCTCGTCCCCCTCTTCCTTGCCAAGAAGTGCCTTGCCGAGGGGTGACATGATGGAGATCTTGCCTTCCTTTATATCTGACTCATCCGGCCCTACAAGCTGATAGACCACTTCTTCCCCGCTGTCCACATTTTCAAGGCGCACCTTTACGCCAAAAACAACCCTGTCATGTGACTGTGTCTTGCAATCTATCACATCCGCTGCAGCGAGCTTACTGCTCAAATACTGTATGCGGGCCTCTAACTGCCCCTGTCTCTCCTTGGCCGCGTGATATTCGGCATTTTCAGAAAGATCCCCATGGGCACGGGCTTCTTCTATGGCCTTTATAACCTGGTAGCGTTCCACTCGCTCCAGATGCTCCAGTTCATTCTTAAGCCGTTCATATCCTTCAGGTGTAAAAGGTGTACGTTCCATGCGCAAAGTCCTCGAAAATTCACAAAAATATGTGCCATGCATCCACGGCCAATAGACTGACCGGCCGGGAAGACAGCACTAAAAAAGACCGTCTGACAGGCAGACAGCCTTCCTTCTCAGCTTATAAATCCCACAAAACGAGATACGCTGATAAACAATAACAGGAATCCACGGGATTTCAACCAGAGGATTTTAGGAATATCGGTCTGTCATGTCATGTTTTACGTTTAAAATGTATTATCCCGGATTAGGGTAGCATCAACCTACGAGGAACACAGGGATGCAAGTTTTCCTATCTTCAATTGGCCGCTGACACGGCTGATACAGTGCCCTGCAAACAGATACATTACATCATGTACAGGCCAGCATGGAGCTGCTGGCCTTGTTAGCCTTCTTCTTTTTGGATTTTTTCCTGAAGGCAATCCTGATCGCATCATCCAGCCTTGAAATAAGATGGAATTTCAAGGCATTGTGTACCTGTTCAGGCAGCTCATCAAGATCGTTAGCGTTTCTCTTCGGGAGTATTATCTCCTTTATCTTGGCCCTGTGTGCCGCCAAGACCTTTTCCTTTATACCACCTACAGGCAAAACAAGGCCCCTGAGGGTGATCTCTCCAGTCATGGCCACTTCAGGCCTCACAGGTCGACCTGTAAAGAGCGACACCAGTGCAACACCAATGGTAACACCTGCAGACGGACCATCCTTTGGTATAGCTCCTGCAGGCACATGGATATGCACATCCTCTGTCTTAAAGATGTCCTGCGGAATACCAAGCTCGCAGGCCCTGGAACGAATATAGCTGAGAGCAGTCTGCGCAGACTCCTTCATGACATCACCGAGCTGCCCTGTAAGCGTCAACTTTCCCGAACCAGGCATCCTGGTGGCCTCTATGAAAAGGATATCACCTCCAGATGGTGTCCAGGCAAGGCCTGTGGCAACACCTGGCACAGAAGTACGCTCAGCAACGTCTGAAATATATTTAGGTTTGCCGAGGTATTCTTCCAGGTTTCGCACCTTGAGAACTATCTTTTCCTGGTGCCCTGTCGCCACCTTTCTTGCGACAGCTCTGCATATAGCCCCTATCTGGCGTTCCAGATTTCTTACGCCGGCTTCCCTGGTATATTCACCTATGATTCTGACCAGAGCACGCTTTTCTATGGACAGGTTCTTCTTGGTCAACCCGTGAGCCTCAAGCTGGCGTGGGATAAGGTATCTCTTTGCTATCTCGATCTTTTCCTCCAAGGTATAGCCGGACAGCTCCAGCACTTCCATGCGGTCCAGGAGAGGAGAAGGAATCGTGTCCAGGATGTTGGCCGTAGCGATAAAAATGACATTGGAAAGATCGAATTCCACGCCAAGATAATGATCCGTGAACTTGGAATTTTGTTCAGGATCAAGGACTTCCAGCAGGGCGGACGCAGGATCACCCCTGAAGTCAGAGCCTATCTTGTCCACCTCATCCAGCATCATCACTGGATTATTGACGCCCACCTTTCTGAGCCCCTGTATAATCCTGCCAGGCATTGCGCCAACGTACGTGCGCCTATGGCCCCGTATCTCTGCCTCGTCTCTCACTCCTCCTAGGGCGATACGATGAAACTTGCGCCCCATGGCCCTGGCAATGCTCTTTCCCAGGGAGGTTTTACCCGTGCCGGGAGGACCTACAAAGCAAAGAATAGTTCCTTTTGCATCAGGTTTGAGCTTCCTGACCGCCATGAACTCCACAATCCGCTTCTTTATCTTTTCCAAGTCATAATGATCCTGGTCAAGTACCTTCTGAGCCTCATCCAGGTCCAGATGATCTTCGGTGGAATCATTCCATGGCAGTTCCAGTATCCAATCCAGGTATGTCCTGGCCACCGTATACTCTGAAGAGGAAGGATGCATGCGGGCAAGCCTTTCCAGTTCCCTCTCGGCCTCTTTCCTGGCCTCTTCCGGCAGCTCCTTTTCCTTGAGCCTTTCCCGCAATTCTTCTACCTCGTCAGGCTGGCCATCAGCCTCGCCCAGTTCCTTTTTAATGGCCTTGAGCTGCTCCCTGAGAAAATATTCCCTTTGGTTCTTATCAACCTGATCCCTAACCTGGCTTTGAATCTTGTGCCCAAGCTCCAGAATTTCCAGCTGTTCGGAAAGTATCATGAGGGCCTTGTTGAGCCTTGCCATAACATCCAGCTCATCCAGTATCTCCTGTTTTTGGGACAAGGGAATATTGAGATGGCTTATTACTATATCAGCCAACACCCCAGGGTCCTCAACGTTCATTACCACACCCTTGAGCTCGGCGGGCAGATTCGGCGAGAGTTCCAACACCTTGCTGAAGGCCTGGCGTATGTTCACTACCATGGCCTCCATGGCCATGCCCTCTTTGACCTCGTCCTGCACGGCCTCAACTTTGGCTTTAATATACGGAGCAGTAGAGGTTATCTCCTTTACCCTGACGCGGGTAACGCCCTGAACTACAAGACGCGCATGCCCTTCCTCGTTTTTGGCCATCCTCAAAATCAGGCCCATGGTGCCCATCCTGTGAAGCTTTTCAGGCAGCTCTGCCTCATCTTCAACTGGTCCGTCCACACTGATAACAGCAATGGTCCTGTCTGCGGCAAGGGCATCGTCTATCATCCTTACAAGATGCGGTGGCTCTACTATCCAAGGTACGACCATATGTGGAAACAACACCACATCCTTGCTTGGCAGTACCGGCAACTCTCTTATGGTATTAGACTGACTTGCCTGTTCAGCCGATGCCTTTATATCTGTTTCATTTCTTATATTATTCATAATTGTCTGTTACTCCTGCAAAATATCGTTTTGAAATTTCCAAAATCCAGGACAAGCACGGCATGAAATAGCAGAAAAAAAACCTCGTACGTTTCACTTCTGTAATCACTTGACTTCTATTGTTACCTTTCTGGCTTTCTTCTTTGGCAAACGCACCAGAAGAAGACCATTCTCAAGCCTTGCATCTGCTGTTTCCGATTCCACAACAAGGGGAAGCCGTACAATCCTTTCAAAAGGCCCGTACTCGACCTCCATCTGGAAAAATCTCTTGCTGTTGGTAGCAACAGGAGGCTTTCTCACGCCTGCTATACGCAAAAGCTGCCCATCCATGGAAAGCTTCAGGCTTCCGGCATCAACCCCGGCTATCTCTGCCACAACGTAAAGGAAAGTCTTATCTTCATATATATCCATGGCAGGCACCCAGGCCATGCCTGATACAAGGGGATGCTGAGGTATCCGGAAAAGTTCATCCATCATCTGCTCAAAATCCCGCCTCATGCTCTGCATCTCCCTGGAAATTGTCAACTTTATTACTGGCATCTTTCATCCATCCTTAAAAAATCATGCTTTTATGAGTTAAATGATTTTTAGAAAAATTTGGAATACCCGGCTCACACCCCTCATCCCCTAAATATCGATTGACATGAAAGGATTATGTTTAACCCGGGTTAATGGAAAAATAGGTACGAGTGGAAACTCTGGCAAGACTCGAATACATCAATTCTGCTGCATTGACATGTTTGAGCTTGACTCCAGCGCGCTTTATAGGTTAGAAATATCTGCTTTACATCTCCTCCTTGCCCTGGTTTTGGAACACTAGGGCCAGAGAAAAGACCGAAAGGGGGCATTTATGAAATTGCGCCATTATGAAACCATGTTCCTTCTTCATCCCGAGTTGAACAATGAGGCCAGGGATGACGCTGTGGAAAAATTTTCCAGTATTATAACGGAAGACGGCGGTCAAATAATAAATATTGACCAATGGCCATTGAGAAAACTTGCTTACAAGGTACAGAAGCAAACCCATGGCTACTATGTAGTCTTCGATTTCGGGGCAAAGGCCTCTACCATTCATGAGCTTACCAGGAATTTCAGGCTGGATGAACGGGTAATGAAGTTCATCACCACCAAGCTCTCTGATGAATTCAATGCAGAGAAAGCCGCCGGTAAATATGCTGAATCAAAAGAAGCTGACGAGGGTCAGAAGGCTGCTGAAGCCCAGGAAGAAACCAGCAGCGAGGGAAAGGAGGAATAAATGCAGCGCCCACAGAATAGGTATAGACGCCGCAGAATATACGTAAGAAGGAAGATCTGCCGCTTTTGTGCAGACAAAGCGATTGTTATGGACTTCAAGGATGCAAACCTTCTGAAACATTTTATTACAGAGCGTGGGAAAATCCTGCCGAGAAGGGTAACAGGCACCTGTGCCAAACACCAGCGCAGGCTGACCAATGCAATCAAGAAGGCCAGGATAATGGCTCTTATTCCATTTACTTCCGGCCATGCCCTGAAAGACTAAAGATTAAACATTGATGGAGTGAACCCGGAATCCCAAAACAGTACTGATCTCCCACCCCGGGGATATATTATCACCAGGGATGAATTAATAGGTGCGGCTGCGCTTATTCTGCCCTGTATAATACCAGCCCTGAGCCAGGGGCTGCAGTTCATTGCTCCGGGAATTTCAGCCTGCTTTCTGAGCATATCCGGCAATTACAGACGAACGCTCTGGATACTTGCTGGACTGTTCATTGCCGGTGGAATTGGGCTGGTCTTGCTGGGAATGCCGGAGGAAATGCTCATATTGGCCCAGGGGATATGCGTGGCTGCAATACTCGTTATTTTTACCTGGGCTGGGAGGACAGCTCCTGAGGCACTTGTGGCATGTTCTCTCTGCCTTGTGGTTCTCTCCGTTACTATAATGTTTCTGGCAACAGGAGGCAGGCCGCTTGCTGTTTATCAGCAGATCACTGCACAGGTAGGCCAGGAGTTTGACAAGGCTGTGGAAATATACAAGGCAAACGCAGGGAACGGGTTCCCACCGGAAATGGAAGCCATCATGAACGAGATGAAGGCGACCATGCTCTCCTATTTCCCCGGCATCATTGGAAGCGTATTTATCTTCCTCAGCCTGGTAAATATCCACGTGCTATCCTTGTGCGGGAAAATTCGCAACACATGCAGAGTGCTTGGCCCGGAATTCCAGCTGTGGAAAATGCCGCAATGGCTTGTGTGGGCATTCATTGTAACCGGATTCATGGCCCTCTATACTGACGACAGCATCTCTTCTGCAGGCAGAAACGCGGTAGCAGCCATCAGCATCTTCTATCTTGTGCAGGGTTTTGCCGTGATGCGCTTCTTCTTCGTTGCCATGAGAACACCTGCTTACATCAGGTGGCTGGTTTACACGTTACTCGGCATCCAGTGGTATGGCCTGCTTGCCGTGCTGTTCATAGGCCTGATGGATAACTGGTTCGACTTCCGGAAACGCATGGAAAAAAGCGGGAAGGAAGCTGCACCATAAAGACATGGATCATGCACCAGGATATCCGGCAGGCACTGCCATGCTGTCCTTTTTGAAGAATTTTTAATAAATTTAAATAGTAATGATACGTTAATGATACGTTATTTATCTGGAGGTTTTCGAAAAAGATGGAAATCATTCTGAATGAAAGTTTGGAAAATGTCGGCAAGGCCGGAGATATTGTAAATGTAGCAGACGGTTTTGCCAGGAATTACCTTCTTCCAAAAGGCCTGGCAATTCTTGCTGACAAAAAAAATATAGCCAAGATGGAGCGCCAGAGAGACGCCATTCTCAAAAGGGCTGCCAAGATGAAGGAAGAATATGAAGCCCTGGCCTCCCAGCTTGCCGGCCTTGATATCGAAATCCCGGTGAAAGTCGGCGAAGAGGAAAAACTCTATGGTTCTGTCACAAACCTGGACATTGCCAAGGCAGTCGGGGAAAACGGCTTTGAAATTGACAGGAAAAAGATCATCCTGGATGAGCCCATCAAGGCGCTTGGTGAATATGAAGTCCCTGTAAAGCTCAGCCCGGATGTCACTGCAACCATAAAGGTCAAGGTTGTCTCCAGCGAATAATAACAAGTGGCAGTAAGTCAATTCCAGGTCAAGAGACTGAGCAGGGACGAGTTCCGTCTTCCCCCGCAGAATACCGATGCCGAGCAATGCGTTCTTGGCAGCATAATGATAGAGGACGGTGCACTGCTTAAGGTCATAGAGATCCTGAATCCTGAAGACTTTTACAAGGAAACACATGCCATCATCTATGCCACCATGGTGGATCTCTTTGAACGTAACGAGCCCCAGGACCTGGTAACCGTACACAATGCACTGTCCAGTGATGGAAAGCTGGAGGCGGTTGGCGGCAGCGTATATCTTGCAGAGCTCACGGAAACCGTACCCGTTGCCTCTAATGTTGATTACTACGCCAGGATTGTGCGGGACAAGGCTGTACTCAGGAGGCTCATCCAGAAAAGCTCCGAGATTGCCACGCTTTGCTATGAAGAAGCAGGTGACATAGACGACATCCTGGAGAGCGCTGAACACGCAATCTTCGAGCTTTCCCAGGCGAAAATAAAAAAATCCTTCAGCCCATTGAAGGAGATACTGAAAGGCAGTATCAAAAAGCTCGAAGATCTGTACGAAAAGAAGGAACTCATCACCGGCATACCCTCAGGGTTCACGGAACTCGACAAGATTACTGCTGGCTTTCAACCTTCTGACCTCATCATTGTTGCCGGGCGGCCTTCAATGGGCAAAACCGCCTTTGCCCTGAACATTGCCCAGCATGCTGCAGTGGAACACAACATCCCCACGGCCATATTTTCCCTGGAAATGTCCATGGAGCAGTTGGCCCTTAGAATGCTGTGTTCAGAGGCAATGGTAGATGCCCACAGGGTCAGAACCGGTTTCCTGGCCAAGGAAGATTGGCCAAGGCTCATCAATGCCGCCGGCAATCTCTCCCAGTCACCGATATTCATAGACGACACACCCGCCCTGAGCGTACTCGAAATGCGGGCCAAGGCCAGAAGGCTAAAAAGCGACAAGGATATAGGCCTGGTAATAGTGGACTATCTCCAGCTAATGCAGGGACGTGCAGGCACGGAACGGCGTGAACAGGAGATATCAGAAATCTCCAGGTCCCTCAAGGCCATGGCCAAGGAACTGAATGTTCCGGTAATCGCCCTGTCCCAGTTGAACAGAAAGGTGGAGGACAGGCCCAACAAGCGCCCCCAGATGTCCGATCTCAGGGAATCAGGGGCCATTGAGCAGGATGCCGACGTGATTGCCTTCATTTACAGGGACGAGGTCTACAAGAGAGATGAAGACAATCCCTTGAGGGGCAAGGCGGAAATAATCGTGGCCAAACAGAGAAACGGCCCAACAGGCACGATCATGCTTGCCTTTGTGGGCAAATATTCATCCTTTGGAAACCTTACCAACGAAGAGCTGCCGGAACCTGCCTGATCTTATCGCAGCCTTGTTTCAACGGTCCGGCCTATCCCTGGACAGCGCCACGGCCGAAAAGCTGCTATTCTATTTCACAGAACTTCATAAGTGGAACAAGGTAATAAACCTTACGGGCATAAGGGAACCGGAAGGCCAGGTGATCAAGCATCTCGGGGATACCCTGCTCCTGCTTTCTCACATGGACATAGAAGCCAAGACAGTGCTGGACATAGGCACTGGACCCGGCGTTCCCGGTCTTATCATGAAGATAATCCGCCCTGATCTCTACATGGTGTTAGCAGAATCGGTCAGAAAAAAATGCTCGTTCCTGAGATTCATATGCGCCTCGTTAAACCTCAATGGTATCTACATAGAAGAAAAACGTATTGCCCATGATAAACAGCCAGACCACCTTCCAGCAAACGGCTTTGACCTGATTGTCAGCCAGGCAGCCGGCTCTATCAAGTGGTTTGTTAAAACAGGCCTTGATTTTGTGTGTTCCAGTGGCTCCATGATTCTGCTCAAAGGGCCTGCTGGGAAACAAGAGCTGGACAAACAGCGGGGCTTCCTGGAAAGCATGGGGCTCTACTATAGCCTCATTAACACATCTCTTCCCATGGAAGGACACCAGCGCCTTCTTATTTTTCTCAAGAAAAGGCAAACAACAGAGGCTTAAGATGGCCGTGTCCTTCATGGAATGACAAGTTATGCCTGCATTCCCGGACAGTATCTGCCCCGACTCAAACAGGTTCCTCTCCCGTCAGCAGGCACGGCATTGTTTCTTTTATTTCTGTCAGGAAACGGTTGGATTTTCACCTGAAGGACGTTAGCATATCTATTCAGCACCGTTCAAAATTCATTGCAACAATAGGAGCAGGGCAATGGCGGATGATTTCAAGATAACCACGTCCATGACCAAAAAAGAACTCATCGAAAAATATTCCAAGCTTTTCAATGCATATCAGAAAAAGCTCAAGGAAGCAGGCGAAGCTGAAAAATGGCGTTCAGAAGCAGAGAAACTCAGGGAGAAGCAGGCTGTCTCCAGCGCCAAAAAGGCTACTGTTGAAGGTGTGATAGAAAATGTCACCTCCTTGAGAACCCTCCTTGCAAAAACCCTGAATGACCTCACTCAAAAACTTTCCAACCAGGCAGAACGCCTTGAAGAGCTGAACCGCGCCATTTCAGTGCAGGAAGAAAGACTTAAAGAACTCTACGATATTGAAGCCGCCACTGAAAGTTTTCAGAAGTTGATGGCCGCTTATCAGGAAGAAAAACATCAGATTGAACAGGAGATCGCCCAACGGACCAAGGAGCTCCAAGAGGAATTATCTGCCAAAAGCCAGCGGATGATCTCGGATTTCGAGGCCAGAAAGGCGGCACTCAAGGAAGAAATAGCAAGCGAGACCGCCCGATGGAAAAAACAGAAAGCAGCATTCCAGGAAGAATTTGAAGAGCTCAAGAGGAAAAGGCTCAAGGAAAGAGAGCGCGAAGAGGAAGAATATATTTACGAAAGGGACAAGAAGAGAAAAATTGAGGAAGACACCTACAATCAGAAGGTCCAGGCCCTTGAAAACGAACTGGAAGAAAAAAGGACAAAAGTTCTGAAAGAGATTGAACAGAGGGAGACCGCAATCCAGGAGAAAGAAAATGAACTCGCTGAACTGAGACAGAAAGTGGAAAGCTTCCCTGCAATCCTTGAAAAAGAGATTGCAAAAGCAAAAAAGGAAGCTGAAAAAGGCTTCAAACAGGAACTGGTCCTTATTCCGACCAATTCGGCCACCGATTCCGAAGTTATCCGGCCACCCATTTGTGAAATAGTCATGACTTAATCTGACATTCCGTGTATAGTAACGAGATGAAAGGCCCTGCCGAGTGCTGCCGAAGGCTAGTACGAAGGCGGGCCTAAG
>JALWYO010000133.1 GCA_026992735.1 Deltaproteobacteria bacterium | reverse complement strand
TGAGAAACACCTTAATTACCGCTGGTTACCTGCATTCCGCGCAGATTCCCTTGCGTAAATTAAAAAAAACCGGGACGAAGACAAACCTTGATATCATCTAAAAAGACAAAAAAAGAAGGCCTTCTTCTAGGAGGTATCAGAAGGCCTTCGGGGAGAGGAGGGTTGGGAGGGATAGGGAGTTTTTTTTATTTATGTTTGTTTCTTACATATGCAATCATTATGCCAACTTATTTGCCCTTATTTTTAATCATGAACTGCACTTTATTATGCAGCATACATGCCAACTATTTTCCTTCCGCATATTTTTTTAATTTATATTGCAAAGCCCTCAAAGAAATTCCAAGAATATCAGCAGCTTTCTTTCTATGCCCCTTGGTCTGAGCCAGGGTCTTTTCTATCGCTTCCCGCTCGATTTCCTTTAACCTCTTGAGCTCTGTTTGTTTCTCATCGTTTTCACAGACTGCCTCGTTGCCAACATTTGCATTTCCAATGTCAAGGAATGACAGATCAGACAGTGAAAGCTCGGGCTGATCCTGCTCCGCCAGGATAACCGCCCGCTCTATGGCATTGTAAAGCTCTCTTATGTTGCCTGGCCAGTGATAATCCTTCATCATTTCCATGGCTGCATCCTGAAAACGGGATATGTTTTTACCGACCCGTATGGAGATCTGTTTTAGCAGATAAGCACTTATAATTTCAATTGCATCCCCTCTCTTTCTAAGAGGAGGCAGTTCTATTGGAAACACACTCAGCCGATAGTAAAGGTCTTCCCTGAAGCTCCTCTGTTTTATCTGGGCTGACAGATCCCTGTTGGTGGCAGCGACAATACGGGCATTGGTGGTAAGGGTTATGGTGCCTCCCACCCTCTCGAATGCCCTCTCTTGAAGTATTCTGAGCAGTTTGGCCTGGGAGGACAGGGGCAGCTCTCCGATCTCGTCCAGAAATATGGTCCCATCCTGGGCCATCTCGAACTTTCCCATCTTTGTCTTCACTGCACCGGTGAACGCTCCCTTTTCATGCCCGAACAACTCCGACTCTATGAGTGTCTCCGGCATGGCTGCACAATTGAGCTCTACAAAGGGACCCTTCTTGGCGCTGAGCTTGTGTACAACCTTTGCGATTAAGCTCTTTCCAGTGCCACTCTCACCATGAAGCAGCACCGTGGCCTCGGTATCCGCAACCCTCTGTATCTGCCTCCAGGTGGCTTCCATGCCTGCAAAGATCACATCTGTGGGCGGAAGTCCATCGGCAAGCTGCTCCCCCCAGCCCTTGTTGGCCTTCATAAGCCTCTGGCGTTCCCGGACCTTTTCCACTGAGATTCTCAGTTCATCCGGATTTTTCAGTGGTTTGGTGAGATAGTCTATGGCACCGCTCTTCATAGCCGCTACTGCATTTTCTACAGAGGCGTAAGCAGTCAACATAATAAAATCTGTCTCAGGATAGTCCTTCTTTACTGCCTCCAGCAGTTCTATTCCTGAAATGCCGGGCATCTTAAGGTCTGTAATTACCAGGTTTGGTTCATACCCCGGAATGACGGCCAGAGCCTCTTCACCGCTGTACACGCCCCTTACTTGATATCCTTCCTTTTTAAGTATCCTGGACAGGAGCATAACCAGGGACTTTTCGTCATCTACCACAAGTATTCTGAAATCGCTGTTTCCCATTTTCATATCCAACAAGTCCGGCAACCAGACGTGCGCCTGGCAATAAATTAATCTAAGCGATATCCAATCATTTTTGAATTTCCCAGTTTATAAATTAGTGAACATGCTTTATCCTATCAAGTTACATGAAATGTGTTTTTTTTATAAATCCCAAGGCAGGCAGAGGAGCGGGCAGCAGGCTGGCCGATGAAATTGAGGCCATTGAACTTCCTGTTGCCATATCCAGACGCATCATTTTTACAGAACCTGAAAGGCTCAATGTCCAGGTCCGTGTCTGTGCCAGCCGTGCAGACCTGGTTGTGATATGCGGCGGGGATGGGACTGTCGGGCAGATTATCTCACACCTGGTCCAACTTTCCAAACCCCCAACGCTGGCAATAATCCCCATGGGCACAGGAAATGATCTTGCCAGGGTCTCTGGCTGGCTTTCAAGCTGGGAGGACATGGGGCTGCCCGGACTTTATTTTGCCATCAGAGAAGCCAAAACATCCATGCTGGACACATGGGAATTAACGGCTGCCAGCCAGGATAAGGAAATATCCTATACATTTGCTGTATACGCCGGCATTGGCTGCGATGCCAGTATCTGCAAGTCTTTTCAGGACTTGCCAAGGCTGCCTTCCATGCCAGCATCAGCCAGGAAGCTGCTCTACCTGCCTGCTTCCATAAAAACGCTTCTAACAGGAACTCCCAGAAAGATTAATTGTGATTTCAGGACATCGGGCCAGGAAACGACCCTGGGCTTAGATGGCTGCAAGACCGCAGCACAGCTTCTGTTTTTGAACGCCCCCTCTTATGGAGGAGGCACCCTGATGCTGCAGGAGGTGGACCTTTCGGATGGAATGCTGGATTGTCTGTGCTTTTCCAGCTGTATGCGTTTTTTTTCTTCTGTCCTTGCTCCTTCTTCCTTAAAAAAGAAAGTGCTGCCCCCCGTACACCATGTAAAAGGCCTGTGCTTTCGTATTTACAACCATGCAGATCTCCAGATAGACGGAGAACCTTGCGGTGTGCTTTCCGCCGGCTCAGAAATAACCATCCGGCTACAGAAACACCTCCCGCTGCTAAAGCCCCTTCCTGACAAATTCCTGCGCTCCAGGCTCAGGAGCTTTGAAAAAGGCAAAGGTGACAACAGAATCAAAGGACGGATTGCAAGACCTGCAGTCATGTAAATCCTCCACAAAGACGATAAACAGATTAATAACGATATTTGGCCCAGAATATTCAATCCGTCAGCAGCTGAACAATATGCTGCGCCTGTATGGAGTTTTTGGT
>JALWYO010000132.1 GCA_026992735.1 Deltaproteobacteria bacterium | reverse complement strand
GAGGTTGCAATGAGGGAGGGGGCTCCATTTTTCGCCTATAAGAACAGAAAACTTGATGCAGTGTTTCATGTGGAACGTTTCGGGGAGCTTTCAGCCCTACTCATGGATGAAGATATTGAAGGAGACGATTGATAAATATGGATCAGATGATGACGAATCTGTTTTTTCCTGTATTGGGGTTTGTCCTGGGTTCAGTGCCTTTCGGCCTAATACTGGCACGGCTCCATGGTAAAGATCCCAGAAAATATGGAAGCGGCAATATCGGGGCCACCAATATTGCCAGGGTTATTGGAAAGAAGTGGGGGATTATAACCCTCTTGCTGGATATGCTCAAAGGGTATCTTCCTGTTATTTTTGCCATAAAATCAGATATAAACGTCATGTTTATTGGCCTGACAGGTCTTGCGGCAGTTGCGGGTCACTGTTTTTCTATATTTCTGATGTTCAGGGGTGGAAAGGGAGTTGCCACTGCAGCAGGAGTCTTTCTTGCCATATGTCCCAAGGCCGTGGGTGTGGCTGCCCTGGTGTTTTTTGCCGTTGCAAGGCTTTCCGGTTATGTTTCTGCTGCTTCGCTTTCTGCTGCCACTTCTATTCCCTTGCTGGTCCATGTATTCTGCAGCAATGATTTGCTCGAGTCCATGTCATGGACAATATGCCTGATAATATGGTTCAGGCATGCAGACAATCTGAAGAGGCTCTCCAGGGGAGAGGAGAAGAAGATCAGGTTTCAATCTTGAGAGACTTTATTTTTCTGTGAAGATGGCGCCGCTCTATTCCTATAGATTCTGCGGTGCGCTTGATGTTCCCTCCATGTTCCCGGAGTTTGTTGCTGATATATATCTTTTCAAACATGGTTTTGGCCTGTCTGAAATCTGGGCATGCAAAGCAGCTTGCGTCAAAACCTTCCGCGGTATTTTTCAAGGAACTGTCTCCACGAACCGGTGAAAACTGGTGAGGCAGGTCATCTATGGTGATTTTGCCCCCCTTTGACAGTATTACCATTCTCTCTATGAGATTTCTCAGCTCTCTTATGTTTCCAGGCCATTCATAGTTCATCAGGGAGGCTACAGCGTCTTTCTCCATGGTGATTTTACTCTTTGAGAATTCTTTGAGAAATTCCTCTACCAACAGAGGGATGTCCTCTTTGCGTTCCCTTAGCGGCGGCACCTCCATGGGAATTACATTCAGCCTGAAGTAGAGATCTTCTCTGAAAGCGCCTTTCTTTATCTCTTTTTCCAGGTCTTTGTTGGTTGCTGCTATTATCCTTACATCTACACTTATGGTCTTGCTGCCTCCAACACGTTGAAATTTCTGCTCCTGGAGTATCCTAAGTATTTTTGCCTGGGTCTTAAGTGTCATGTCTCCTATCTCGTCCAGAAACAGGGTTCCTCCATTGGCCAGATCAAACTTGCCCCTTTTCATTCTATTTGCGCCTGTAAAGGCACCGCGTTCATGGCCGAAAAGCTCGCTTTCTATCAGTTCTTCAGGTATTGCAGCACAATTTATATCTATCAGGGGTTTCTTGTTTCTCTTGCTCAGGTGGTGAATGGATTGGGCTATAAGCTCCTTTCCTGTACCGTTTTCACCCCGGATAAGCACCCAGGCATCTGTAGGCGCCACTATCTCTATCTGTTTCTTTAGTTCCTGTATCTTTTTGCTCTTGCCCGTTATTTCCCTTATCTTTCCGGTTTTTTCCTTAAGGAGAACATTTTCTTCCTGAAGTTCGCTGAATTTCAGGGCATTTTCAACTGTAAGCAGTAAAGGGTCTATGGAAAGGGGTTTTTCTATGAAATCAAAGGCACCGAGTCTTGTCGCCTGTACAGCAGTCTCTATAGTGCCGTGGCCGGACATTATTATGACAGGCACAAACGGCCACCTCTTTTTTACTGTTTCAAGCACTTGGATCCCATCCATGCCAGGCATCCATATATCCAGCAGCACCAGGTCAGGAAGGAAGCGGTTTTCCATGAATTCCAGGCAGCCTTGACCGTCTTCAGCCGTTACCACCTGATAGCCTTCATCTTCTAGGATATCTGTCACAGATTCAAGGATGAACCGTTCGTCATCCACCACCAATATTTTCTTGTTTTTCATTGCTGTCATTCAGGTGTTATACCGACTGACTTCCCTGGAATATTATGGTAAATACCAGGCCGGACGGTTTATTGCTCTCAACTTTTATCTCAGCGTCATGTGCTTCAAGGATAGATTTTACTATTGCAAGACCCAGGCCTGTTCCTCCTTTTTTCCTGGAAAAGTATGGCTCGAATATCCTCGACAGCAGTCCAGGCCTTATGCCCTTGCCATTGTCTGCAATTATTACCTCTATGGAATTTGTTTTATCGCTGTAGAAACCGGATATTGATATCTCGTCTGCCTTTCCTGCAGATATAGCATTGTCCATTATATTGATAAATACCCTCTTTATCTGTTCAGTATCCATCTTTATCTTTGGAAGTTCATCGGGTATATCTATCTTAATCTCTACCATATCCTGATAGACTGCAGCGGCTTCATCTATTACGGACTTGATCCGGGTATTTTTGAGTACTGGTGCAGGCATCCTGGCAAACCTGGAGAATTCGTCAACAAGCATCTTGAGTTCGTCTGCCTGCGTTATGATGGTTTGGGTACACCTGTTAAAAATTTTCAGTTCTTTGTCTGAAAATCGCGTTGAAAATTTTCTCTTAAGCCTCTGAGCAGACAGCTTTATCGGTGTGAGAGGATTCTTTACCTCATGGGCTATACGTCTCGCAACGTCTCTCCATGCAGCTATCCGCTGTATTCTCTCCATGTCAGTTAGATCGTCAAACATTATCAAGATTCCGTACAGCCGGTTTTGGGAATCTCTCAGCGTTGAAAAATTTACCAGTAAAGATCTCGCCTCTCCATGGATGTCTATTTTGATGGTCTTCTTTACAGAAGCATTTTTCAGGGAGAATAACTCCTTGGTTACGGTCTCGAATTCGCTTAGATTTTCTGGTCCAAGAAGACTGGTATATGCTGAGCCGATCATCTTTTTCTGATCCTTGCCCAGTATTTCGCAGGCGGAACGGTTTATGGTAGTAATAATGCCCTGCCTGTCCATGCTGATCACTCCTGTAGTGATATTCTCCAGCAGCATCTCGATATAGGTCTTTCTATGTTCTATCTCCCTGAAACTCCTAAGCAACTGCCTGGAAGCTGCTTCGGCTCTTGTCCTGGCCTCTTTCAGATCCCTGGTCATGGTATTAAATGCCTGTACCAGGCTGCTAAGCTCATCTTTACCCCTGGGTTCCAGCTTGAAATCAAGATCTCCCTGGGCAACGCGTTGGGTTGCCTTTCCCAGCATCTGAAGCGGTTCTGTTATGCCCCTTGCAAGTTTGAAGGCAAACCAGATTGAAACAAATATTATGAGCATGGTAATCAGAAACAGGGTGGACAGAAGACTGGTTTTCAGTGGGTCCTGGAATATCTTGAGCCTCTTATAACCCTCAAAGCCCTGCCTGATATCCTCTAACTGTGAGATTATGTCCTCTGACAGGAACCTGCCCACACATAGATATGCCAGGGGATTATTGTCCTGGTCTACTATTGGAGTCACGAGCCGAATAACCGTGCCGGTGTCCATATCCAGATGGTATATGTATTGTTTGCTGGAATATGCTTCCTTGAGTTTTTCTCTGTCAACGGCTGGAAGGCTTTCAGTAAGAGGCAGCCAAGTCTTTTTTAGCAACACCTTGCCCGAATTATTCAGGAGTTCCATAGAGTTTATAGAACCATAGCCTATCGGGGCCAGGGCTGGATTTACTATCGAGGGACTCAGGATGTTTTCCACGCACCTGGTTTCTATGGTGTGGTTGTCTGACAGGCAGCGCAGTTTTATCTCATTAGCCAGGGCATTTTCAATATCCTTGAGCTGCCTTACCTGGGACTGGTAATAACTCCTTCCCACAGAAAGCGCCTGTTCCAGGCTGTACTCAATCCTGCTGTCAAACCAGTAGGCCAGGCTGGTTTTCAGAAACTGGAAAGATATAAAGAAAAGCAGCAGTGTCGGAAGGAGGGATATGATTATGAATCCGACTGTGAGTCTGGTCTTCAGACTGGAGCCAAGCAGGTGGCTCTTGTCTTCGAACAGGAGTTTTACCAGATTTCTGATTACAAGAAAGCTCAGTATAAGTATGAGCAGCAGGTTGACATTGATTATGGCGAATACCAGTACATTGGTATACTTTGGAAGCGGCCTGATGGTGGCAACCAACTTGAATTCTATGATTGAAAATACTACCAGTAACAGCGCGGTTGCCAGAAATATCAAGCGTTCGCGTCCTGTCTTGGTCTTAATACTGAAATTCAATTTCATACGGATCGGTTGAGAAATCGAAGGAAGAAAATATCTTTATCAGCCGCTTGAAAGGCATTGATGTGTCTTCTTTTTTGACAAATGCCCTGATGAGAATGGTATATTTCCGGCCCTTCACCAGCTTTTTCAGCTTGATGACGGGCAGCTGTTTTACAGTTAAGAGATAATCTGCAGCCTCATTCATGTGCGAAGCCGTTATGATCCTGGTTAAAGGATAGGAAAAGTTCAGGATGTATTCATCCCTGATGTTGTCCAGGGCAATGGTTCTCCTGATTTCTATGTCCTTTAATTTATCATCCCACAGCATCCGCTTATGCTCCAGGGATATCTTGTAGACATATACCACAGGGATGCCGCCCTGGAGAATCTGCTCCATGGCCCTTGTGAGACCGTTTCGGAGCCTGAAGTTGATACAAAGAGAATCCTGACAGGTTGTCAGCAGTACGTCGGTTATTACCGGCCTTATTTCGTCTTTTGCAGTGCAGGGAACTGCGGAGAAGGACAGAAAAAACAGGAAAATAAACAGCAGCAAGGGAAAAGCAAGGTATCTTTCAAGGAAAAAGCCCCCTTTTTCTGCTATCATAGCCATAAATGCCCAGGCGGTCCTGAGGGATTAACTACAGGAGCTTGTTTCTCCCTTCCGGCCTATTTCTTTCTTTCCAGCACATAGAGTGCTATTATTTTCATGTTTGTTTTTATGGTGGAATCGGGAAATATATCAAGACTTTCACAGGCAGCCTCTACCAGGCTTTTTGCCCTTTTTATGGTGTACTGTATCCCTCCTGTTTCCATGAGAACTTCTTTAACCCATAAAAGATCAGACGAGGATGCAAAGCCCTGGCACAGCAGATTCATGAGCTTTTCCTTTTTGTCTGCTGGAGCCTTGTCCAAGGCGATCACTATGGGCAGTGTGAGTTTGCCCTCAGCCAGGTCTGTACCAGTGGCCTTGCCAAATTCACTGGAGTCTGCGGTGAAATCCAGCACATCGTCCACCATCTGAAATGCCTGCCCGAGGTATAGTCCGTAGTTGCTCAATGCCTCCACCTCCTCCAGGGAACCCCTGGCCATCAGGGCACCAATGCGGCAGGATGTAGAGATGAGCGCAGCGGTCTTCCTGTATATTACATCAAGATATGTGTCTTCATCAAAGCTTGGAACCTTCGCGTGGAGGAGCTGAATAATTTCGCCCTCGGCCATTAGCCCGACTGTTTTAGAGATTGAGCGCGCAATCCTTATATCCTCGAACCTGGTTGCCAGCTCTATGGCCCTTGCATACATGAAGTCTCCCACGAGAACAGCTGCATTATTGCCCCATATCTTGTAGGCAGGAGTCTTGCCCCTTCTCATCTCGCCTGCATCAACAACGTCGTCATGGAGAAGGCTGGCTGCATGAAGATATTCAGGTACTGCCGAGAGTTCATAGATCTTGTCGCCAGAGTAACCGCACAGTCTTGCAGCACAAACGGTAAGCAGGGGCCTGAGCCTCTTTCCGCCTGCGAACAGGATATGACTGCTCACCTGGTTGACAAAGGCTATGTGCGAGGCAAAATGTTGTTTCAGTGTATTTTCTATCCTGACGAAATCCGGCTGGAAGAAATTCATTACCTCCTTTAAGGATTGTTTTGAACCGGTGATTTTGCTGAGAGCTACTGACAAGATAAAAAAACCCCTTTCCCTATAATCTGGCCAGGTATGTCTGACTTTATGAATTTTTATTGTAACAGATCTCGGGCTAAATCGCTTTTATTTTCGATAACCTCATGTTTGAGCTTATTTGCAGGGCATTGCAGCTTCAATCCGACTTTTTTGAATAGTCTGAACAATCCCTGGTTGTAGATCTGTATGCGGTGCTGTAGATGCGAGGCAGAGGAACGAACTCCATATATCATGACAGGCAACAGGAGAAATAAATTAACCTGCAGATACAACAGACATTTTACAGCTTACAGAGATTGAGCCTCTATGCAGCCCTTGATAACAGTTGAAGTTAAAACTGTATTTCAGATGGAAGATTTCCTGCGGCGGGATTTACCCTTAGGGTTTCCTGTTCGAGCCGCATTTTTTTTGTGCCGGTCCCCGACACTGCATGACTGGGTACCTCAGGACGGAATCCCAAGCTTTGGAAGAACCCAGCGGTTTATAGCGATCCAGATAACTAATATCAGAAGTAAATTCAATATATTGTCCATGGTTCTCCAGAAAAGACAGGCCTGCTGCTTTTTATTCACAACAGGCCTAAAGTTTATAAGTTCCGTTGATAAAACCCCAGCAATGGGGATTTGTCAAACAATAAAGCGATGATTAGTGATGTTCGTGGCCCCCTTCGGACTTGCCCATCAGCCGGTTGTAGCCTTTTACTCCTATATGGCAGAGGGTGCAGCGTGTATTTGATGCAAATGCGCTTTCTCCATCATGACAGGTGCCACAATATTTACCCTGGTACAAGGCCTTCATGTTGAAGTCCTCGTTTTCTTCAGCTGTGCCTGCTGCCATCTCGAATGGATCATCGTGGCATGAGTCACAGTCCAAACCCTGTTCTATGTGATATTTGTGGTCGAAGATAACGGCCTTTACCGGCTTGGTGAAGATAATGGGCTCCTGGGGATAGTCCTCGTCATCCTGGGCCATAACCTGACTCACTGCAAGAAACATAAAACCAGCGAGTATTCCTATTAAAGCAGACAGAAATCCTTTGCGTAACATATCGTCCCCCCTCAAATTAGTCATTCATGTAGAAGATGCAGGGCCTGGCCCCTGTTTCCGGCCTCAGTACCCATACAGCCTTGCCTGGCTGATGAATCAGCTGCCATACCTCGCTGCCATGATCGGAGAGATCGCCAAACACGCGCACATGTGCCGGACAGGCTGCAGCGCAAGCGGTGAGTTTTTCACCTTTTGAGAGTCTGGTATCCCAGCAGAAGTTACATTTATCTATGGCCTTCTTTTCCTCGTTGTAATACCTGGCGTTGTACGGACAGGCTGCCATGCAGGTCTTGCACCCGATACATTTTTCTATGTGCATGAGTACGATACCGGTCTTCGGATCTTTCGTGGTGGCGCGTGTTGGACAAACCCTGACACAGGGAGGATTGAGGCAGTGGTTACAAAGGACCGGCATGAATACGGGAAACTTCTCGCCCTCGTCATCAGTGGCCGCTCTCTCCAGGATAGTGGTCCTGAACCCGTACTCAGGCACGTGGTTCGTCTTGACGCAGGCCTCTTTGCACTTCTCGCAGTCAACACAGTGATTCTGGCGGATCACCATGCAGTAATGAGGCTTGTACTTGGTATTGTCGTAGCCCTTTAACACCAATTCAGCAGTTGCCTCTTTGTCCGAGATGGGCATGAGAGATAGGACAGTGCCTCCTGCCATGACCCCGGTTATCTTGAGGCCGAGCTTTAAAAACTCCCTTCTTTCCTCGTCCGTTACGTAATCTGGTTTGCTGGTGGACCGTTGTTCTTTCACTTTTATTGTCCTCCTAAGGGGTTATCTAAAGTGTTATGTGATTTTAAACGCAAAACCTCCAGTATTGCAACACCCTGTCCAAATTTTTATACAGTTTTTTATTACATAAACTATGTTTACGGCTGAAACATATGGGCGTGGGTCCAGCCCCAGTCCTGAAAATAGCCCAGCCTTTTCCGGAAACAAACAATGTACAAAATGAACAGGTTCCCTTTGCGATAATATTTTCACGAATTGAGTTTATCACAAAATGAATAGTGGTTCACTAAAAAATTAAAAAAAATTTGGCAGCTTCCATCCCTGACAGATTATCTCTTGGATGTGTGCGATTGCGCTTTTCGGGCATAGGCCTTATCATTAATGTCTAATACCAGGCAAAATATTGCCGGATACAATGATATATTAATGAAGAAGCATGGTTACTCCCTAATAATAGCAGGTTTTGCAGGTTTTCTTGGATACCTGCTGCTTACCATTCCTGGCAAGTTTTTCCAGCAGTATCAGGCTGCAAAGGCACAGGGCCAGATATGGGGCTATCTGTATCTTTCTGCCGTGATTTTAGGTCTTTTGCTTTTTGTTGGTGCGGCCTCCTGGATTATTTATGTGTTTTTCCGCAACACCAGACGAGGCAGAGAGAGAAGGAAGGCCCTTTCCAGCCCGGCTGAAGAGCTTTCAGACAAGGAAAAGCTTGATCTGATTTCCAGAAACATTGAGCAGGCCAGTAAGGCCGTGGGCAGTTATCAGGAAGAACCGGAAATCGCCAGTGCCATAGACAAGGCCTCTGCCAGCATTCAGCAGAAGCTCGAGACTGAGACCCTTGAGATTGCAGCTGTAGGCACTGTCTCCAGCGGAAAGTCCACGCTGCTTAATACCCTGGTCGGCACGGACTGCTTTGATACCCATGTTGCAGCAGGTACGACCAGGCGGGTCAGGCAGGTGGAGTTTCCAGGAGGTGATAAAATAATGTTGGTGGATACGCCTGGCCTGGCCGAGGCAGACGGCACTTCAAGGCAGGAACTGGCTCAGGAGGCTGCTGCCAGCGCTGACCTGGTGCTGTTTGTTATAGACGGCCCACTTAAATCATTCGAATATTCGTCTATCCGCTCCCTGGCCGCCATGGGAAAGAGGATTTTGCTGTGCCTAAATAAGCAGGACCGGTTCTCTCCTGAAGACCAGGCAGTCCTCCTTGAAAAGCTGCGGGAGCAGCTCGATTCCCTGGTGAATCCCGCAGATATCATACCTGTTCAGGCAGGCTTTTCGGTGCGCACAGTTGTCAGGGTCAGCAAAACAGGCAGCCGGACTATTGAAAAGATGGAGATTAAACCGGATATCTCGGCACTGGCCGAAAGGATGGCGGAAGTGCTGAAAAGGGAGCGCAGGCAGCTTCTACTGTGCAATCTCCTGCTCCAGTCAAGGGCGCTTAACAGGAATGTTCAACAGAAAGTCAGGCGTATCCTTCTGTCCAGGGCCAAAAAAGTGGTTCATTCCTATACATGGAAGGCAGCCCTGGCGGCAGCTGCCAGCCCTGTTCCCATAGTGGACGTTGCCGCAGGACTGGGGTTCAGCATCAAGATGATCCTGGATATTGCAGAAATTTTTGAGAGAAAGCTGGAATTGAATGATGCAAGGGAACTTCTTAACCAGCTTCTGAAGGTCCTGTACGCATCTCTCGGGGCATCGGCCCTTGCGCCTGCAGCCGCCCAGGCAGTTGCCTCTGGCCTGAAGGGAATGCCTGTTGCAGGGAGCCTCACCGGCGGTATGCTTCAGGGGGTTACCCAGGCAGTGATTACACGCTGGGTGGGTCTGGTAATGATAGATTATTTCAAGGAGCAGCACCAGTCAGAGCAGGCCATGGACCTGCAGTCCGTGGCAATGGAGGAATGGAAAAAGGTCACGGCTCCCAGCCATCTGGCCTCCCTGGCGGCAGAGGCCCTCAAAAGGTTCAGGGCTGGGAAAGATGTGGAAGGTCGGGCATGAGACAAAGCAGCAATGGTCCCGGAAGTGAACGGCTATACAGGCAGGCCCTTGAATCCCTCTACAAGACGGCCAGGGATTTTGATGCGGCTGCCACGGATGAAAGGGAACCCCTGGTCAGGGAGCTGGACCAAATCAATGAGCTGATAGCAAAGCTGGAATCCGGAAGGGTGGATATAGTGCTTCTTGGTGAGATATCCACCGGCAAGTCTGCCCTGATCAATGCCCTGTCAGGGCAGAACCTGGCAGAAGTCGGGGTGCAGGGCGGCGTTACCAGGGTTGCCAGGCGCATAACCTGGGACACCCGCACTTACCGGGTTGCCGGTATGGGTATGTCGTCCGTGGACCTAATAGACACACCTGGAATAAATGAAGTGGAGGGCGGCAGGAGGGCGGAGCTTGCCTGCCAGGAGGCAGGGATGGCGGATCTGGTCCTTTTTGTCACGGATTCGGATCTGAACAATGAGGAGCTTGCGGTCTTCCGGCAGCTTATCGATGTTCACAAGCCGGTCATTCTTGTGCTGAACAAGGCAGACTTATACAGCAGCTCAGAGCTGATGGAGTTGAAAGCGGCCCTGAAGAGGCATGTTGAGGGCCTCCTGCCTCCAGGCAGTATAGTCACAACAAGTGCTGATCCCGCACCACTGCTGCATGTAATAGAGTCACCGGGCGGAGATGTTCACCATGAATACGTGAAACCTCCTCCCTCGGTGGATGAGTTGAGGCTGAAGATCCTGGAAATCCTGGAAAGGGAGGGCAAGGAGCTGATAGCATTGAACAGCGCCCTGTTCGCAGCCCGGGCCAGCGACAGGCTCAGGGCCACAAAGGTCAGGATGAGGGATGCCAGGGCAAGGAAGGTGATCATCCACTTCTGCGTCATAAAGGGAGCTGCCGTGGCAATGAATCCGGTTCCTGTGGCAGACGTGCTGGGCGGTTTTGGAAGCGATGCCGCCATGGTGGCGGCCCTTGGCAGGATATATGGCGAGGAAATCAGCCTTTCCAGTGCGGGGAGTCTTGCCGTTGGCATAGCAAAGAGCGCTGGCTGGACAGCCCTGGCAGAATGGGGCACTCATGCAGCCGCTCATTTCATCAAGGCGGCCACCATGGGCGCCGGGACCTTGCTTACCGCTCTTCCCCAGGGTATGGCTGCAGCCTATGGCTCGTACCTGGTTGGAGAGGCGTCACGCTATTATTTCGAGCATGACTGCGGCTGGGGCGGCAGCAGTCCCAGGAGCGTTCTGAAACAGATTGCCCGGAATGCGGACAGGGAGTCCGTGCTGTCAGACATCAGGAAAGAGCTTCTCTGCAGGCTGGAAGCCAGGACAGGCCTGCCTGATGTCAGGGCAGTGGGGCAAGGTATCCTAAAGCATATAAGGAAGAAAATAGCCGGATAGATAGGGGGCTGTCCTGGCATTAAAACAAAAAGGCCTGCTGTATCAGCAGGCCTTTTTTATTCTGTTTGTTTAAAAGAAATTATTTCTTGTGACATCCATTGCACTTGGTCGGCGCACCCTCTGCCTTGTGTTCCTTGTGGCAGTCTTTGCAGTTTTTGTGGAATGCGTTCATTGTCTTCTGAAGCTTCTTGGGCATTTCTGCATTGTTCTTGTTGTGGCATTCCTGGCACTCGTGAATCTTCATGCCCTCTGTGTAGGCTGAATGGCCCGGGCCATGATGGCACTCGCCACACTTGATCTTTTCCTGGTGCTTGTGGTGTTCAAAAGTGACATTCCCCTTTTTGGCCTTCAGTACGATGGTTGCCGGGCCGGTGTCTGCTGCAACAGCTACACCGCCGATTGCCAGTGCGAAGAGCACCGCGATCACCATTGAAAAAAACTTTTTGCTGCTCATGTAAAAACTCCTCCTTTCAGTGTTTTTAAGAATGAATATAAATTCACTTTTGATTTAATAGCGGAGAGCAGGGTGTTTGTCAATAAAATTCATTTTCATTATTTCGGGAATCTTCATGGCCTATCATGACATCTGGCGCTGGGAATGACGAGGCTGCGCCGGTATCCCATGCAGGATATTGACCTATTTCAAAGGGCAATTTAATATTCTGTTTATGAAAATTCTGCTTCATGTGTGCTGCGGGCCCTGTTCTCTTTATCCTGTTGTTTCTCTTAAGGAGCAGGGGGTCGAGCCTGTCGGCTTCTTTTTCAATCCGAATATTCACCCCTTCAGGGAGCTGGAGCGCAGGATAGAGGCCCTGGAGGCTGTTTCCTCGGCCCTGGATTTTCCTGTGATATGGGATACCGGGGGATATGGCCTTGCTTCATGGCTCTCTGCTCTTGATGGTAGGTTTGATATGGTCTCCCGCTGTCCGGTCTGCTACAGGCTCAGATTGGAAGAGACGGCAAGAAGGGCCAGGCAAATGAATATACCTGTCATTTCTTCAACATTGCTTTATAGCAGGTACCAGAGGCACGAGCTCATTCTGGAAACAGGCAGATCTGTAGCCAAAGCTTACGGACTGGATTTTTATTACGAGGATTTCAGGAAGGGCTGGCAGCAGGGCATAGATGCCAGCATAGAGCTTGGAATTTACAGGCAGCCGTATTGCGGTTGTGTTTTCAGCGAGGCAGAGCGCTATTCAAAGAGGATAGACCGCCTTATGAACAGGCTTGCTTCGTCTTCCCATGAACATGCGGGTAGTATCAAGGAGATGTAAAATGAGTCCTGTAAACGAGTTAGGAAAGCTCCTCCTGCTTATAGGGCTTTTGATGGCAATTGCCGGGCTGGTTCTCCTGTTTCTGCCCAAAATACCACTCCTGGGCAAGCTTCCGGGGGATATTGTCATCAGAAAGGGCAACTTTACATTTTATTTTCCTCTTGCCACATCTATCCTGATCAGTGTGATCCTGACCATCCTGTTTTCCATCTTCAAAAAATGAAAAGGCGGAACCTGTTGAAAAGCGCCCTTTTCTGGTTGATGGGAGCCGTTCTTTCCTGGCCCCTTTTTTCATTCATAGACAGAAGGCGCTACAGGCCTCCACGGGAACAGAGGATATCCATGAAGCTCAAACCAGGACAGTTTGTGGTAGAGCCAGAATTTGTGCTGTTCCAGACCGTCAATGGCCCGGTTGCCGTATCCCGCACATGCACGCACCTCGGCTGCAGGATAAATTACCTTGAGGATGAGAAGATATTTCTCTGTCCGTGTCACCAGAGCCGTTTTACCAGTAAGGGCAGGTACATCTCCGGCCCTGCCAGGAAAGATCTTGTCACCTTCAGGGTATCGCCCATGGAAGACGGCCAGAGCGTGACAGTATATCTTCCTGCATGAAGTCCATCACGTATGGCCAGCTGGGGACAGTGTGCCTGCTGCTGTCCATTATCACTGGATTCGTTGTTGGATACCAGTACGAGGTGGCCAGTCCTTTTGTCTCTACAACTGCCATTGAAGCCACGCTGCCATTTGGATGGTTCTGGAGGTCCCTGCACTTCTGGACCAGTCAGGCCTTTGTGCTGCTGCTGGTGTTGCATATCGTGGACGCCTGGAACGGGATAAAAAGCAGGAATGTCCAGAGACAGGCAAAGATACACTGGACATTGATCTCTCTCAGCATTCCCCTGGCAGTGTTTGCCCTGTTCTCCGGATATGTGTTGAGGTTTGATGGCACCGGCCAGGCGGCAGGCGCCATAGCAGAACACCTGTTGTTGGCCATACCGCTTGCCGGCAACGGCCTCAACCGGCTTTTCATGGCCATCAGCACCGAGGGCCTGAACCGGCTATACCTGGTACATATTCTGGCAGGTGCGGCCTGCTGGCTGGCAGGCACATGGTATCATACCAAGACCGTGCGGGTAAACTCAGTGGTTTTCTGTGCGGCAACGGTATTTTTCTGTCTTTTCTGCCTGTTCATTCGTGCTCCAATAGACCTGCCCCAGGGTCATCTGCACCTGATTCACGGTCCATGGTTTTTTCTGGGCATCCAGGAGCTGCTCAGGAACTTTGATCCATTGGCTGTGGGCATAGTGTTCCCCGCAGTTCCGGTTGTAACCGTTGCCATCCTGCCATGGGTAAAGAAAAGAGAGATCAAGATCGCCTATCTTGTATTGCTGTTGTGGACTTTTGCATACTCCGTGGTTACCCTTGAGGGAATTCTCAGGAGTGGTTGATGGATTCTGTTGCCCTTGCTGCCATAATATCGTTTATCCTGCTTGTTACCGGCATTGCCGGCATGATATTGCCGGGTCTCCCTGGTGCGCTCATGGTCTGGCTGGGTATAGTCGCCTACGGGTTTCTTAATCCACAGGTCCACTGGTCCATGGGTTTCTTTTTCGCAGAGGGGGCCCTGGCCCTGCTTACTTACGTAGTGGATTATCTTGCCACTATCTGGGGTGTGAAGAAGTTCAAGGGTACTACCGCCGGTGCCGTGGGCGCTGTGCTGGGAATGGCCCTGGTCTTTTTCATTGGCCCTCCCGGCCTTATCATCGGCCCTTTTCTCGGAGCAGTGGCAGGGGAGCTCCTCTATGGAGGGGAGATGAAAAAGGCACTGACGTCTGGATTCGGCAGCTTTGTCGGATTTATCGTGGCCACGTTTGTGCGCCTGCTGATATGCGGGATCATGATAAGCTGGTTCGTGGCAAAGGTCATCGCGTCCATACCATCGCACCAGACTCCCTTTTAGGCAGATGAAACAAGGGTCCATCCGTTCAGGTAAGGCTGGTCCTGAACTCTATGGCCTTTTTCAGTGTCATCTGGTCGGCGTATTTCAGATCCGAGCCCATGGGTATCCCGCAGGCTATCCTGGACGTCTTGACGCCTTTTTCTGACAGAAGCCCGTAGAGGTAGCTGGATGTGGCCTCTCCTGCCGCCGTGCTGCTCGTGGCAACTATCACTTCCTTTACCTGTTCGGTCTCCAGGCGGGCGAGGAGTTCAGTTATCTTGAGCTGTTCAGGGCCAATGCCATCCATGGGAGCAAGCACGCCCTGGAGGACATGGTACAATCCCTTGTAACAGCCAGCCTTTTCTATGGCCAGCACGTCTCCGGGCTCTTCGACCACGCAGATCAGGCTGGTATCTCTTTCCGGGTTGCTGCATACAGCGCACGGGTCCTTCTCTGAAAAAGTATAACACCTTGAACAGAGCCCAATCTTTTCATGCAGATTTCCTATTGATTCCGCCAGTTCCCTGGCCTGGGCCTGCGGCCATCTGAGCACATGAAGCGCAAGCCTGGTTGCGGTCTTTTCACCTATTCCCGGTAGGCGCTGAAGGTTCTTTACCAGCCGCTCCAGGGCTGGAGGCATTGATTGGGGCATGGGCTCTTAAAACATCCCTGGCATCTTGAGTCCGCCGGTTATTTTGGCCATTTCGGAGTCAACCATCTCCTTTGATCTGACGAGGGCTTCGTTTACTGCAGCCACAACAAGATCCTGAAGCATCTCCACGTCTTCAGGGTCCACAACTTCCTTTTCTATGGACAGGGATACTATCTGGGGTGTGCCGTTGGCAACTGCCTTTACCATGCCTCCACCAACAGAGACTTCCACAGTGCGCTTCTTGAGTTCTTCCTGTGTCTTGGCGATCTTGTTCTGGAGTATCTGGGCCTGCCTCATCATTTCTTTCATATTTGGGTTCATCTTGTCTACCTCTTGTATTTTTTTCTGTATTTTCTGTTTGTGTAGAGAGTAACACCGCTTATCCTGGCCTGGAAGATGTTTAATGTTTCCTGTACAAGCGGTTTGTTTATGAGCTGTTCCCTCTTGGAGAGCAGCCTTTTCCCCTTGGCGGTTCTGCTTTTGCTGTCCGGGGCTTGCGGGGCCTGCTGTATCTTGAATTTTATGTTAACAGGCCTGTTGAAAAATTTTTCAGCAAGATGGTTCAGTAGAGCCGCGTTTTCCCTGTCACATAGCATCTCTCCCATCATGTCCGGACGGCATGTGATCTCCATGGATGATTCATCCAGGGCCTTTAGTTCGATACATGATGCATCAAGTGCGCTCCCAAGGCTCGGCCTTTTTTCCCTTACCGTCTCTGTGAACTCGTTCCAGCAGGCCTTGATGTCCTTGTGGGACTCGGGAGTTTTGTCAGCGGTCTGCCCTTTTTCTGTGTCAGGTGCAGGTGAAGCAGCAAGATCAGCTACTTCGGTATCCGGCACTGAATCCATCTGGATATTTTCAGGTTCGGCAGGAGGCGGCTCTTCCGAGTGGGGCGGGAGTGCCGGGGACGCATGCGGGGCAGGCCGTTGCTGCTCTTTCCCCCCGCCTTGTTCTAAGCCTCCTGTCTCTCTGTAGAGCTTAAGTAAGGCCTCTACCTTCTGGATCAGCTCGTCAATCCCCGAGAATTCCCTGAGGGTGCAGAGCCTGAGAAATATAATTTCCAGAGTCATTTTGGGGTTGCTGCTCCTGTGGATATCCTCCATGGAGCTGGACAGGATGTGCATGGCCTGTAGTATCTGGCTGAAGGTACAGGAGGAAAATTTTTTACGCAGGTTCTGGATACGCCCTGTATCTATGTTTACCAGTTCAGCACTTTCCTGTGGCTTCAGCCTTTTTAACAGGGCAATGTCCCTTAGAAATTTGAGCAGGTCCTCGGCAAGTTTTACAAGATCAGAACCCATACGGTAGGCCTTGTCTATGGTAGCCAGGACTGACGGGATATCGGACTGGAGTATGTAATAGGCAAGGTTTTCTGTGGTTTTGATGCCGATTACGCCAAGCGCTTCGCAGACATCCTGATAGGTTCTGGCGCCAAACGCAGCTACCTGGTCGAGCAGGCTAAGACTGTCCCTGACGCTTCCTTCCGCCTCTCTTGCAAGCAGCAGAGTGGCCTCTCGCGGCAGGCCAAGCCCCTCTTTTTCCACTATGTGGTCAAGGTGGTCGGCCAGCTCCTTTTCCGGCAGACGCCTGAATTCAAAGTGCTGGCATCTGGAATGTATGGTCGCCGGGATTTTTTTTGGTTCAGTGGTGGCAAATACAAAGTAGGCATGGGACGGCGGCTCTTCCAAGGTCTTCAACAGGGCATTGAAGGCCTCTTTGGTAAGCATGTGTACTTCATCTATGATGTATATCCTGAATCTGCACTGGGCTGGCTGGAAGCGGATGTCTTCCCTGAGCTGCCGGATCTCGTCTATGCCCCTGTTTGAGGCCCCGTCTATCTCGTTTACATCAACATTGTGGCCAGCAGTGATTTGTCTGCATATTGCACAGTCGTTGCATGGGTCAGGCGCAGGGCCGTTTTCGCAGTTGAGGGCCTTGGCGAGTATACGTGCCACAGAGGTTTTGCCAACGCCACGCGGCCCGCTGAACAGGAGGGCATGGGCGACCCGGTCATTTCCGAGCGCATTCTGCAGCGTTCTGGTTACATGGCCCTGGCCTATTACTGCTTCAAAGGTCTGGGGCCGCCATTTTCTGGCCAGCACTAAATAGGACATTGTACCTGCTGTAAAAGATAGAAGAAAAAGATGATAGCCAGGCACCCCTGCGGCACACGAAGGGTCCCACTACCGTTGCTTCCTTCCGGACCTGGCGGGGTTCGCGGGATTTCGTTGCGCAGGACCCGGCTATCAAAATGGTCTCTGGCATGTGGCGGAGAGGGTGGGATTCGAACCCACGGTGCGCTGTTAACGCACACACGATTTCCAATCGTGCCCCTTCGGCCGCTCGGGCACCTCTCCGTCTCTCTATTAAAAAACTGGTTTAACTTTATACCCAAATTCTGTTATTGCCAAGCATATCCATTATTCATCGTCTGGAAGAAAATACAGGAAGATGCGGCTGGGCCAGTTAAAATGCTGCATGAATCAAGGCTGCAGGCATGCAGGCTGATGTTTATACCCCTGTTTCCTGCATGGCGTCAACAACAAAAGGCAAAAAATGGCGGAGAGGGTGGGATTCGAACCCACGGTACGCTTTTGGGCGTACAGACGATTTCGAGTCGCCCCCGTTATGACCGCTTCGGTACCTCTCCTTGTCTTATTTCTTGTGCCCCAGACCAGGAATTCTTCTATGAAATAACCCGTTCTAAAATCTCTAAAATGTATCAAATAAGGATGGGAGAGGCAAGAAAATCCATATATAATCAAAGGTGGCATGGCCTGGTTTCCTGGCCAGGAGTTATGGCCTTGATACAGCCGTGGATCACCTTAACGTCCTGTGGCGCCCGGCAACCTTCATCAAGACGCCCAGGGACCAGGTAGCGCCAAGGGCAATAGCCAGCCCTTTTACATTTAATCTTTTCATTTCTTTCATCCTGAAATTTCTCCACACAGATCGAATGCATCCATGTTACATATGATTACACTAAGACCGCCTTGTACCTGGGGCAAGCCCGGTTTCATGAAAGAGGAAAGACAAGCTGATGTGGTATGTGCACGGTTCATTGCCCGTCAGCAGGAGGTATTTCCCCAGCCATGCGTCTTTCTGCAAAGAAATCCCTGATGATATGCGCACACCTGGATGCCAGCAGGCCGCCATGTACTTCAATTCGGTGGTTCAGGCCCGGAACGGAGTTTATATTCATTACCGAGCCGAAGGCGCCGCCTTTAGGGTCGCTGGCGCCAAAAAATACCCTTTTCACCCTGGCATGTATCATGGCGCCTGCACACATTGGGCATGGCTCAATGGTTACAAACATGGTTGTGCCTGGAAGACGGTAGTTCCCGGCCTTCTCAGCCGCCTTTCTAATGGCAAGGATCTCCGCATGGGCTGTAGGATCATTGAGGGATACAGGGCTGTTGTGGGCGACAGCCAGGATTTCTCCTGTTTGCGAGACGATCACGGCACCTATCGGAACCTCAGCCATATCCCTGGCCGTCAGAGCCTGCGCAATGGCCTGTTCCATGAAATTAACGGCTATTTCGTGGGGAATTTCTGTCATGTTGTAACTGATCACAGGTTCCAATGGGCTTTACTGTATATATTCCCATTCTGTAAGCGCTCAAAGAGTGCCGCAGATGTAAGGCGGTGGGCGCGCAGTCGTACTCCCTGTACTTCAAGCGCCCGCCAACACAGCAGATGCGGCACTCTTTGAGCGCTTACGTCATGTTTAGATGTCTGGACACTGCACATGAAGACCCGGATGTCAATCCCTGGAGACGGCCTGCAGTTTCTTTCTGGCCGCATTGTTGTCCGGGTCAATGACCAGTACCTGCCTATATTCCTCCTCTGCCTTGAATACCAGGCCTATCCTCCTGTAGAGATCTCCGGCCTTCATGTGGATGAGGCTATCCTTGGGACGGTATCGTATCCCCTGGTTGATGGCAACCAGGGCCTCGTCGTACATATGGTGCCTGACAAAGAAATTGTATGGAACGATAAAGAAATGTCTTTCCATCTTTTTTTCATGTTTCACCATGAAAAGGGCCTTGCGGTACAAGGCTGTGGCGGTCTTTTCCTGGCCCGTCTTTTCAAAATAGGCGGCAAGGTTGAGGTATGGCCGAACCCTGTCAGGCATGATTTGTTCCGTATCCTGTATGTCCATGCCATGGGCAATAAGAAGATTTATGCACTCCTTCAGCCGTTTCGCATCCAGGTCCATGACCTCCTTCAGCTCTTCGATGCCTTCTCTGATATGTCCTTGTTCAAAAAGCCAGGCAGCATATTCAAAGTGAAGGTCAGGATTGAGATGATCATATTTTATGGCCCGTTTCATCAGGGAGTTGCCTGCCTTGAAATCATCCCGGCCGGTATAGATGCCGATCCGCATGAGAAAATCCGGGTTGGTTGGCTCAAGCCACAGGGTCTTTCCATACTCCTCCAAGGTCATGGATGGGCGGTTCAGGAATGCGTCGATGTTCGCCGCTGCGAATCTGTTCCGGGCGTCTAGAGGATTGGCGTCAATGGCCTTCTGGATGGAGGCCCTCATGTCCATTAGGCGTTCCCTTGGGATGAACCTGTTCAGGTACACCCTGTTTATCTGGTTGAATATATTCTGGGAGACGAGCTGTCCCACGTTGAACCTGGTGCCTATGATCATGATAAAAACAGACACGGTAAGCAGGGCCATGGCGGTCTTCCTTTTATCAAGCAGGTTTTTCCTTGTCCTGCCGTATCTCCTGATATTTATTGCAGAGACCATGACCCCGCACAGAAAGAAGAAATACAGGCCATCGGCACCGTTGTGCATGTTGAAGTCAAGGAAACTGTGGAAGAACATGGCAGCGATGCCGCAGAAGGCGCCCTTGAAGCAGTAGATGGAAAAGATATCTCTGCGGTTCCTGATCCTGTTCCATCCGTGCCACATTATGGTCATAAAAAACCAGCCCACGAGTACCAGGGATATGATGCCGCCGTCTGTCCAGAGCTCTATGAAATCATTATGGGCGTGGTCGAGTATGGTGCCATAGGGCATCTTGTTCCTGTACAGGGGAAATATCTGTTCCAGTGTGCCAAAACCGGTGCCGCAAAGCCAGTAGTCCTTTATGATGTTTAAGCAGTCCTGCCAGATGTAAAACCGCCCGTTAAATATCTGCCCCTGTTCATTGACTATGCCCTGAAAGCGTTTGACTATTGGCTCCCATCCAAACCAGGTGACTCCTTGGATGAACAGTACGAATATGGTCAGTACCGGGAGTATGCTTCTGATCAGGCTGTTTCTGCGCGCAACCAGGAAGAGAAACAGGAGAAACGAGAGAAGAAACGAGGTTATCCCTCCTCTTGAAAGGCTGATGAAGATAGATACCGCGGCTATGACAGCAGAAAATCCCAGGAGGATATAACTGTTTGCGCCGGGAAATGAGAAAAATTCTACGATTTTTTGCCTGAGAGGGATCTTGTAGGATACATTCGGCCTGTAGCAGAGGAACAGGGCAGCCGTGAGCGGTATGAGCATTTCCATAAAGCCTGCAAATTGGTTGTGGTATATCCAGGGCCCTACTGGAGCAGTGTTTTCAGGCGCGCTGCGGAACCAGAAGATAAGCCCATGTGATGTAAATTTCTGCAGTATGGCCAGAAAGGCGATGGTTCCGGCAAGGCCGGCAACAATAAACAGGGTTGTTTTCAGGCGGGCATAACTGTCAAGGAGGTTGACGGTGAGCAGGTAGAAGAGCACGTACGTGGCTATTCTGAAAAATTCCCTGGCAGTGGCCTGCAGGTTTACTGTAAGGGGAAGGTATGGAAGATGGCCCTGGAGTATTTGCAGGGATTCATAGACGTTATGGGCTGCCGGCGATAAGCTGCTTTGCAGCCCAGGGGGCAGGGGCACTGCCTGGATCATCATGAATGCCAGGAGCAGGAACAGGGGAACAGCCCCAGGAACCCTGTAGCAGCGTCCCCTGTTCCTTGCAACAGTGCGCAAAAGCAGGATGGACAGGGAGGCAGTCACCACGAATTCCATGACCGTGATGGACCATTGCTCCACGGTTCCAAATGCAAGCGGGCAGAAGACCAGTATGAACAGGTACAGAACGAACTCGATTGACCAGACCTTTGCATGCAGCATGGTAACCTCGTAATTCCCGCTGGCTTTTACCCGGGGTGTTTTCCGTCTGCGCTGCATTGCGCAACAATTTGCGTGGCATTGTCATAAACCATCCGCCTTGCAGCATCACGCCCCGCTATTCTGGCGGCGATCTTTGAAGCCTTGGACATCAGGGGCGGGCGATGGCTGGCAGAATGTGCATCTGTGGCAAGGAAATCCACCAGGCCCTGGCCGACGAGGTACATGGCGCATCGCTGTACGTCCGGGCCAAATAGCCCTGTAAGGCTACCTGCAGATATCTGCACCAGCACGTTTGTCCCTGCAAGTTCCCTGAGCTTGTCTGGTTCCATGACTACCGCTAAGTTCCTTTCCGGGTGTGCAAGGATGGGGTGAATGCCGTGACTGCACAGCATTGATATGCGCTCTCCTGCTGCAGAAGGTATGTGGTCAAAGGGTAGTTCGAACAGGAGATATTTTGTTTCGTTCAGGCAGTATTGCGCCATGTCCGGCAGTTCGGCATAAAAATTTACCTCGGCCCCGGGGAAGATCCTGAAATCCAGCCCCTGTTTGCTTATCATTCCGTTCAGTCTGTCCACTTCCTGCCTGATTTCATCCATGCGAGGCGACGGCCCGAGTACGTGGGGAGTTGCAATGGCACAGCTTATCCCGTCTGACAAGGCGATTTCAGCCATGTGGATGGATTCTTCCTGGTCCATGGCCCCATCATCAATGCCGGGCAGGATATGGCAGTGTATGTCTATCATGTAACTTCTCTATAAGTCCGTGCAAATTCTTCTGTATCTGCTTACATAGGCAATTTATTGATATTTTATGGATTGTATCCTGGCATATTAGTAGCATTGGGTGGCTGCCCCATAACAGCGGATATTTTGTCTATTTGTCTGTTGTCTTGTACTGATAGTAATAGCTGTAATATCCTGGGTAGTATGAATAGCCATGTTTGGAAAGGTCCATCCTGTTCAGCACTATGCCAAGGATATGTGCGTTTACGCTTGTAAAGAGCTTTAATGTGCTTTCTAATTGTTCAAAGGTGGTACTTGCAGCCCTGACCACGATTATTGTTCCGTCTGAGATCTTGCTCAGTATCTGGGCATCTGTAACGCTCAATATGGGAGGGCTGTCAAAAAGTATGAAGTCATACTTGTCCCGCATGTGTTTTACAAGCCTGTTCATGCGCTGCGATATCAGGAGTTCTGCCGGGTTGGGGGGGATTGGGCCGGATGGAATAACGTGAATATCATGATCAGTAAGCCTTGCGATTATCTCGCCTTCCTTTGCCTCGCCGGCGAGAAATGAGCTGAGCCCTTTTTCATTTACGATGTTATAGACCCTGTGCATCCGGGCTTTCCGCATATCACAGTCTATCATCAGCACCTTGTTTTTGGCCTCGCATAAGATGGCTGCAAGGTTTGCAGCAAGCGAGGTCTTGCCCTCTCCTGGCACGGCACTTGAAATCAGTATGGTACGGGGTGGATGCTCTGCTGAAGACAGCATGAGCTGGGACCTCAGAGTTCTGAGGTTTTCGGCCAACTGTCCCCTCGGGTGTTTTAATACTTCGTCATCAATAGATTCCTTTGAATTTTTATCTCTGTCTTTTATATCTGCTAAAGTAGCGAGGACTGGAATGCCGATTTTTTCTTCTATTTCCTTTGCAGATTTTACCGTATTGTCAAGGTATTCTATCAGGAAAGCAATGCCTATACCGCCAAACAGCCCCAGGACCAGGGCCAGCAGAATGGTTCGTCCCTTTCTGGGCACTGCCGGGTAGTCGGGGACTTCCGCCCTGCTTATCATCCAGATATTGACCGTCTGTGTCTGTTCGTTGGCGGTCTCCTGTTTTATGCGCATTATCAGGGTATCATACAAGGCGCTGTTGATCTCAGCCTGTTTCTTGAGGATGTCGTATTGTATCATCTTTCCCTTCAGGTTGATTAGCTGCTGCTTTGTTTTTTCCAGGAGGTCCCGGAGGTTTTCTTCCCTGGCCTTTGCCAGCCTGTATTTCATCTCCGTGGTCTGGACGATCCGCTGTATCTCCTTTTTCTTTTCACCAAGCAGGACCCTGCGGTCTTCGAGCGCCTTTATCATGACCGGGTGCTTGGGGCCATATTTCTTGGACAGTTCTGTTATGTGCTGGTTTGCCTTTAAAATCTGGTCCCGCAATGACTGGAGTGTTTGGTTCACGCTGAAGATAGGCAGGGATTCCAGGACAGCCTGGTTGTTGCCTGCCTGCTTAATCTGCATGTATATATCTTCCAGCTCCTTTCTCTCTGTTTGAGCCTTGGACAGCTCAGTGCTGAACTGTGCCAATTTTTGGGGCAGTACCGCCAGTTTATTTTGAACGGTTACTATGGAATGCTCCTGCATGTATTTCTGGAGGGCATTTTCGGCAGCTTCCAGTTTTTTCTTTTCCTCTTCGGCCTTTCTGGTCATCCATTTTATGGAATGCCTGCTGGCATTCATCTTGATATCCAGCATTTCATCCATGTAGGCATCGGCAATGGCGTTTACGATAAGGCTGGCCAGCACCGGATTTTCATCCATGTAGCTTATGGCCACGATCTTGGTCTCCCGGATGGGGTGGACTCTCAGCCTGCTCTGGATTATTGAGGCAATAATGTCCGCTTCGGTAACCGGTTTTACCTGGGAGTATAGGGATGGGCCCGCTGAGTTTTGAGCGGTTTCATTATCCGAATCCGATGCCAGCATCCAGTTTATCGTACCATATATGGCATTGTTAAACCAGGCGGTTACAGGCGCTATGAATGAATGGTTGTCCTGCTTGAAGAAATAGTGCTTGTATTCCGTGTCAAGTTTGAGTTTTTTTACAACCCTGCTTATTACACCCCGGCTTTGTATTATGTCGAACTGGGTCTTGAGGAACTCCGGATCGTAGGGAATATACATGTTTCCGCCGATCTGGCCGTTGTAGTTTCTCTCGATGAGAAGCTTTGCGCTTGCCACATAGTAAGGGGTTGCCGTAAATACCTTGAGTACTGCGATTGCAACTACAAGTATGGTGACCGTGATGATTATATTCCTGTGCTTTATTAATATTCTCAGATAATCTCGAAGGTCGATCTCCTGCTCATGGGGCTGCTGCTGGTACTCCATTTATTAATTCTCGCTCAGTATCGTGAAGTAGTCATCAAGGTCTCTTGATGCCCATCGTGATTGCACTGCTTTATGGTTAAAAGGATTTACTGGAAGTTCGATAACCAAGACTTGGAAATTATTTAGAAAAAGCTTTCTGGAACAACTATGACATCGTCTGGCAACACCGGGGTATCCATCGGCACATCTTTAAGCACCATTTTTTTGCCATCTTTTACCCGGATGATCTTAACAGAACCCTTTGCCGCCTTGCCTGTAAAGCCCCCGGCAAGGGCAATCGCCTTTATGACAGTGGTGCCCTTGTCTATCTTGTAGGCATCCGGCTTTTTTACCTCTCCGGTAACGTAGACCATTCCCGCCTTTGAGACATACACCTTGTCTCCGTCTCTCATCTGTATATTAAGAGACAGATCCCCGCCCTGCATGAGGGCCTTGAGATCTATATGTATAGTCTTTTCACTGCCGTCAGGTTCGGTCCTCTTTACCGTAACGTCATTACCCGCATCCATGGAAAGCCCCCCGGCCTTTGATATCAGCTCCAGTAGGCTGGAGGGACCGTTTATTGTGTAGAGGCCGGGGTGGTTGACCATGCCAAGTATCACCACCTTCTTGCTGCCATATTCCTCGATAAAGACATTGACTTGGGGGTTTACCAGGTAGCCGTTTGCAAGCATCTTTGCCAGCTTCCTGGATATCTGGGATACCGTCAGGCCTGCCACCTCCACATGGCCAAGGAGAGGCATTAGTATCTGGCCGTCTCCGTTTACCCTGACCTTGGTTTCAAGATCAGGATAGTCATATACCGTTATCTTTAACACGTCTCCCTTGCCGACAACATAACCCCTGGATTTTGCAAGGCAGCTGGTTGGGGAAAAGATTAAAATTACAAGAAGCACTGAAAATATAAAGCCTGCAAGACGCATAAAACTGTTAAAAACCAATGGAAGCCCTCAGGAAAAAGATATTGGCATCAAATTCATCCAGGTCATAGTCTGATATGTTTTTGTAATAGGTGTAGCCAAGATCCGTCTTGAGCCACTTCTTTACGATGTAGTGGAGTCTTGGCCCAACCCTGATATAGTCGTCAGTCCTGTGGATGCCATGAAACTTGCTGTGTGTATAATCAAAAAACATCGACCCTTCAATCTTCGCTGTGAATGCGTGGTAGAGATTCAGCCTTACCAGACTGTCCTTGGAATATGCCGCAGTAGAGATGCTGGATTCATTGATTTTGTAAGCTGTAAAAAGTTTTACCTTGCTCTTTTCCGTAAGCTTGTGATCATAGGTCAATTCAAATGTCGGGTCTGTAACAGTATGCCCGTCAGGATTATCGCTGTCCCTGTAGACAAACCCCACTTTCCCCTGCAGCCGCACCTTTTCGCTGGCCTTCCAGTCAATACCAAGGTACCCGTAGTGCTGGGAGCTGTCCTGTATCTTGTAGTTGTAGTAGTGGACATCTGTGTACTGGTACTGGCCGAAAAACGCGGTTTTGGGAGTATAGTCATAGTAGAGGTACGCGGAGCCGGAATTGTCCATCCTGTTCTTGCCCTCGCTGAAATCCTCATCATAGTGCAAGTAGTAATTGTTGTACTCTCCTTTTACACGGAATTTCTCCCCGATCCTGTGTTCCAGCACTACGCCCAGGAGACTGCTTACGTATTTCTCCACGTCTGTTGTAGGCCGACCGGTGCGGTAGTCATAAGCAAGGGGATCTTCCGTGTCCAGAAACTTGTAATAAAGGCTGGTGGAGAGGCCGCCTCTCAGGTTGTACTGAAAATAGGAGTCCACTGTTTGCTTGACAGTATCCCTCTCATTGTAGTTATGGAAATCTTCGAGATCGGCAAGGTAGAGCAGGTAGGCCTGGTAGCGGGTAAATGATTCCGGTATGTTTACCTGGTGGTAAAGGCCATTGGGAGATATTGTTGCCGTGTCCAGGTCAAAATATATCCTTTTTTTAGCTGGAGAGGCAAGCCAGATGCCAGGGCTGTAGATCACTGTCCAGTCATGTTTTTCATGGTCGTGGGTAAAGTTTATGTTGTCCGATGATTCTAATTTCACAGACATGAATGGGTGGATGTAGCCGCCCTTTCTGCCGAAGACAGTGGTCGAGCTGATGTGTTCATCGGGGTTAAGAGTTGTTATCTTGATAGAGTCATCGGCCTGGCCATGCAGATCGTTTTGAACAGATGCTGGTACTGCCTCTTCTTCCGCATTTGCAAAACTCATTGGAAGGGATACAAATAGCAAGGCTATAAAAAAAAAATATACCCGGTCCACTCCCCGTTTTTCATGTTTTGGAATCAGCCCCTTCATTATGCAGTGTCCTCCCTCTGTCTTGAATTTGTAGACAATGGCAACAGGTCTTTCCGGTAATCAGTACAGCTACAGACCATCTCCAGACCTGACCAAACAGTACCGTTAATGAAAGCCTGCCGCGTGTTGGCTCAATAATTTCTGTCTCCAAGTTGACGCCGGTGTTTTTTAAAATCTTGACTGGCTGGTGTAAGGCTCTGAGTGCCTGTGTTTTCCACCGGGATGTCCTGGTATATGTGGCCCCATGGCCAGAGGGTGGTTCTCTTTCCATATAGAACACTCCCTGCATGCTGATGTAAAGATTACCTCTGGAACATGGTTTTTCTCAGCAGCCTTTGCCAGGGTTTCCTTGTCAACACCTGCCTTGCACAGGGCAGCTAGCACCGCCTGGGACTTCATTCCCTTGATCTTGAGTGCTTCTTCGACTATCTTGGCCGGAGCCATTCCCTCGGCAAGCGCATCCACAACAGCCCTGTCGATCCCAGCCCTTTCTGCGGCTCTTTGGAAATCTTGAGGAGTCATGGCATAAGCGCATGTCAGCACAGCCATTGCCATAATAAGCAGGACACAGTTACACGCTATTACAGTTTTCATATATACCCCCCATTCCTTAAAAGTTCAAAATAAATATCATTTAGCATATAATCTTTGTTTACTAAACGCAAGAGGGTTATATAATTCAGAACCACAAATATATTCATCCGTCTACATTGTTTCCCCTCTTTTCAAGACAGGAGGCATCAGGCCGTTTTCCGCAAAGCTGAAATAGTCTGAAGGGCCGCCTACAATGATATGGTCCAGGACCCTGATGCCAAGCACCTTGGCTGCACTTACGAGCTGGCTGGTTATCTCCCTGTCCGCCATTGAAGGTTTCAGGGACCCTGATGGGTGATTATGGGCAAATATGAGGCCGGTTGCGTTTTTCAGCAATGCCTTTCGCATGATTTCCCTGGGATAGACCGCTGCCTTGTCTGCCGTGCCGGCAAAGACCTCCTCTATGTCTATGACAGCATTGGCTGCGTCCAGGAATGCTGTTATGAATATCTCCCTGTCCCTGAAGGAAAGGCTGTGGCACAGGTAGTCCACCATGTCTGCTGCTGAATGTACCTGCTGCCGTTCTTTCAGCCTCTGTTTCAGAAACCTCCGCGCTACCTCGTGGATGAATTTGACTGCAAAGGCATTATTCGGGCCTATGCCCCTCGTCTTTCTCAGCTCGTCAATGTCAGCCTCCAGTACAAGGGCAAGGGAGCCAAAGCGGCTGCACAGCTCTCTTGCCTGTTTCTTGCAGTCCTTTCTAGGGGTTCCAAGGGCCAGCAGCATCTCTACTATCTCTTCGTCCGTGAAGGAGTCGAGGCCGTATTCCAGGAACCTGTTGCGCAGGCGCTGCCTGTGGCCTTCTGCCATGTCAGGCCCGCCCCTTTTTTGAGATGCCGTATTTTTTCATCTTGTATCTCAACACCCTCTCGCTGATGCCCAGCATTTCTGCAGCCCTTGTCTGTACCCAGTCATTGGCCCTCAGGGCCTTCATTATCTCTTCCTTTTCCAGCTTCATGATACGCGCTTCCAGGTCTGCCGGGCCTTCAGACTGGTGTTGCAGGTCAACAGGTATGTCAGAACCCCTTATCACATTGCCCCGGCACAGGGTAACCAGCCGCTGGATAATGTGCTCCAGTTCCCTGACATTTCCCGGCCAGTCGTATTTGATCAGCATATCCATGGCCTCGTGAGAAATGTCCATGGAGCCTGTCCCGTATTTTTCGAGGAAGAAGGTGGCGAGTTCGGGTATGTCCTCCCTTCTCTCCCTCAGGGGAGGCAGATGAATCTCGAATACATTCAGGCGGAAGTACAGGTCCTGTCTGAATTGTCCCTGGTCAATGAGCCTTTTGAGATTCCTGTTTGTGGCTGCGACAATCCTCACGTCCAGCTTTATGGGCCTAAGACCTCCGACAGGGGTCATCTGCTGTTCCTGCAGGACCCTGAGCATTTTTGCCTGGAGCTGCTCCGGCATCTCGCCAATCTCATCCAGAAAGACAGTGCCCCCCTTGGCGAATTCAAATATGCCCTTTTTGTCCTTCGCAGCCCCGGTAAACGCACCCTTGACATGGCCGAACAACTCGCTTTCAAAGAGGTTTTCAGGTATTGCCGCACAGTTGACATCCATGAAATGCTCATTTTTTCTCGGGCTCAGCTCATGGACCAGCCTTGCCATGAGCTCCTTCCCGGTGCCTGTTTCCCCGTAGATGAGCACCGGCCAGGGTGTTGGCGCCACCCTGCTTGCCGTGGATACCGCTTCCTTCATCAGAGGGCTGTTGCCTATGAACGTGCCTGGCAGCTTTGTCTTCTCTATTCCCCTGCTGACTGCCCGAATATCTGAATCGGTCTCTATATCATTGGCCAGGACCCTTATCTTCTCCATGAGCAGTTCGAGATCCACCGGCTTTTCCAGGAAATCAGACGCACCGAGCTTCATGCAGTTTACGGCAGTATCCACGGCTCCATAGGCCGTTATCATTATTACCCTGGCTGTGGGATTTATCTCCTTCAGCATGGCAAGTACCTTGTCACCATTCATGTCTGGCATTCGATGATCAAGCAGTACAATGGGCATGAATTCCTTTCTAAACAGGGATACGGCCTGTGCCCCGTCTTCCGCTTCCGCCACCCGAAAACCCTGTTCTTCCAGGAACTGCTTCAGGATAGTCCTCTGGACTGGCTCATCGTCTACTATCAGGATCTTCATGTAATCAGCCTCCAGTATCCTCTTGCAGGGGAATGCCTATTTCCAGGAAAAAGGTATCGTTTTCTGTCCAGGCCCTGATATAGCCGGAATGAGCTGCAATGATACGCCTGCAGATGGCAAGCCCCAGGCCCGTCCCCTTGGTTTTGCCGGTGGTATATGGTTCAAATATGTGGCGCATGAATTCTGCTCCAGGCACATCTCCCTTGTTGGATATCCTCACTGTCTGATATCCGTTCCATGTGGAAAGTTCTATGGATATGGTTCCTCCCTCAGGCTGTGCCTCCATTGCATTGCCTATGGTATTTTCAAATACCTGCCTTATCAGTAATGGGTCGGCAGTCACCTGGATTTCATCCATGATTTTCAGGTCTATTCCTGTATTGCGCCTCCGGTGCCTTGCTTCAAGGCTGGACAGGGCCTTCCTGATCTCCCCGGAGAGCAGCAGGGGGCGCCTGTCCGGCGTGATGGGCCTGGCATAACTCAGCAGCCCGGCTATGATTTTCTCTGTCCGGGCCAGTTCGCCTTGCAGAAGTCTCAGGATATCGGCCTGTTTGCCAGACAGACTGTCTGAATTTATGATGAGTTTCTGTATCCCCATGGAGACACTGTTCAGCGGGTTTCTTATCTCATGGGCAATGATTGCGGCAGAGCGTCCAAGGCTGGCCTCGTGGCGTTTTTCCAGGAGCTGCCTGTCGTAATCCTGCATCCTGGCAAGATATGCGGCCTGATGCCTGTAAAGCCACCACGTTACCAGTCCCCCTGCCAGGCATAAAGCCATAGAGAAGATCCCCAAGAGAATCCATATATTATGCTGTCTCTCCTGAAGGGAAGATGCATCCATTCCCAGTATCAGCAGGCGTTGCTTGTCAAATGGAAAGTGGACCTTTACCACCGGTCCATCAGGACCGTTCATGTAGCTGACAGCACCTCTGCCGCTGGCTGATTGCGGGCAATCCCAGCCATTTTTCTGTGTGCATACGGTTTCACGGTCGGCTATGTATACAAACTTTACCCCTGCAAGGCCTGAGACCTGTTTCAATATGTTGTCAAGGCTTATTCGTTCCTGTATGGCCAGCACGCTGCCTGCATCAATGCCTGTAATGATACATGGATGTTTCACGGGACGCGCCGGGCTTACAAAAAAGAATATCTTTCTGTCCCGATTCACATGGAGACCAGGTTCTGCCTGGCACAGGTGTTTTATGTCTTTTTCTTTGCCAGCCCATCCTTCTTTGCTTTCAACAGGCGCCTTGTCAAACTGTGCCAGGATGGTTATTCCCGCAAGGCCTGCCTCGGCTGCAAATGCCGAGAGTTCCCCCTGCGTGAACGGCTCTGTCTGTTGAAGATATTCGATGAACCTGGCCTGGCTTTTGAGAAAGCTTGAAATAATTTTCCTGCTTGTTTGCTTGGCCTCTATGGCGTTTTGTGCATTCAGCCTGATTATCTCAGCGGCAAGCCTTGCGTGATCCCTGGCATCTTCCATGAATGCCTGGTCTAAGTACCGGCTTTGCCAGACTGCAACGGAGATTGCTACTGTAAGGATGGCGAGGAAGGCCGCAAGATTCGCCTTCCAGAGGTCTGGACAGGTCCGGCTGTCTTCTGAACTGCAAATGGGCTTATTGTTCACACCGGTTTTCCATATGCCACTGGCAGCGGCAGCCCATGCCTGGCTGCATGGATGAGGAGTCATGCCCCAACCTTCCTATCCCCATCCTGAGTCTGCGTCTTGTCCCCGTGCAGTCACAGCGTCTAAGCATCAGGATTCTGTCTGCTCTGAACGATCCATCTTTTCCTGTAGATATCCAGATCCTGATTCGCGATCCTGTAGTAATGTTGGCCGATCCTTCAGGTGATTCCTGCAGGGAGTCCATGGATACCCTTTTCTGTTCAGTGCTGCCAAAGGGCTGGATGATTATGGTGCCTGCCTGGCGGTCCAGACCTTTTACCAGCGCATTTACCGGTTCAGAGGCATTGGCCGGAGCGGTACCGATGGCCATATGGCTGGATATGCAAAGCATTAAAGATATGAAAAGAGATTTCAAGAATTTTGATAAAATCAATTTGATCACCAGTTTTCTACAGATTCGGCCTGTTGTCATACTGTCTGACAGGATATCCAGTATAGCGAACCAGGGCCAGAACATTTCCATCGAACAATTAAATGCAATAACAGTACCAACGGATTCCATGGCAGTTCTCTATGTTTTGTTTACAGGACACCCGATTCCTTGCAGGTAGAAGCCCTGGATGCCACGGTCCTGTCCGCACGCCTCGACAATATTGTCGAGCCATAGGAAGGATTTGTCGAGCCGTGCCGGGGTGTTTCCAGAAACATCGCAACATAATCAATTGTTTTTAAAGGATAAATGTTGATTAACCCGACTTGGCACGATCCTTGAATAGCATAGGTCAAGAAACACGAAAAAAACTCACTCAAGGAGGAATTGACAAGATGAAAAAAAATTGGACGACTAAGGTACTAGTGGCAGCAACATGTGCGCTTTTTGTGGCAGGGCCAGTTATGGCAACTGATTACAGCAGTTACACCCTGCAGGAACTCTCCCAGATGAGGGGCAGCATGATGGACAAGTCTCAGGAGGAGAGAAATGCCTTCAGAGATGCCTGGCGCCAGAAGATGCAGGAAGCCTCTCCTGAAGAACGCGCCCAATATTCCAGGGGTTGGGGTTCTCGTGGCAGTGGCAATAGTGGTCAAGGTCATCACTATGGTCAGGGACAATGGGGCCAGGGTGCTGGTGGTTCAGGTGGCTGCTGTTCCGGCAGTGGAAATGGACATGGTCGGGGGCACAGATAAGAAACCAGGAAGGAAAGCGGCAAATTTTCTATAAATAACAAGAACATATAAACAAAGGAGACTTGAAATGAAGAGATCAGGAATATTTTATCTTTGTATCACTGTATTGATGGCAATGGGATTCAGCATGAATACGGCCATGGCATCTGGAAACGGCAAATCAAACGGGAACAAGCAGCAGGCAGTCAACTGCCCTTGCTCATCCGGGGTTTCTCAGCTTCCCTACCAGGATTTGAGCCAGGCTGAACAGGAAGGCATGTTAAAGATGCGCGAGGAGGAAAAACTGGCAAGAGATGTGTATATGTACCTCTATGACATGTTTCAGGCCCCGGTCTTTGACAAGATTTCTCAGTCTGAACAGCGTCACATGGATGCCATAAAGGCCCTGCTTGACAAGTATGGCATCGCTGACCCGGTAGATGCCATGGGTCCAGGTCAATTTAATTCACCAGAGGTGCAGGAACTCTATCTCAACCTCACGGAAAGAGGTTCCCAGGGCCTTGCAGAGGCATTGCATGTAGGCGCAACCATAGAAGATCTGGATATCAAGGACCTGGAAGCATTGATGTCTTCCGCTGATAATGATGACATACTGACCGTTTATCAGAACCTGGTCAAGGGCTCCAGGAATCATATGAGGGCCTTCTGTTCCAGACTGGCTGACCTTGGCATCAGTTACATCGCCCAGTATCTGACACAGGAAGAAGTGGATGCAATAAATGCCACTGACTATGAAAGAGGTCCTGTGGACAGGAAGGGTAATCCTATGGGCGGTTTTTCCTCCCAGCCTGATGGCAGTATGCAGCAGGGTCGCGGCAACAAGGGGTCCGGCCACCAAGCAAGGTTCTGGTTTCGAAGACGCTGATGGCGACGGCCAGTGCGACTACATGGTCAACTGAACTTGATCAAGGGCTTATGGATTTGCATGGCAACCGGCAGCATTTTATTCAGTCTGCCGGTTGCCATGGTTCTGTTTCTCTCCAGTAAATATATGCTTTGAAGGCTTTGGAGACGTAATTCACATTTCCATATATTACCACGAAGAATTTATATCAGTCTCACTTCGTGGTCTTCGTGCCCTTTGTGGTAAACAAGTTTTTTTGCCGAGTTGAAATTACCTGGATCCAAAAATCATTAGCCCTGCTTTTTGAGAAATTACTATCTTGCTCAGGACAGCAGTGGCCTTTTGGTGATACTCGGCAATACCATCCTTACGG
>JALWYO010000131.1:33054-33542 GCA_026992735.1 Deltaproteobacteria bacterium | reverse complement strand
GGTGTGCACCTATCAATATATCAGAAAGCGAAAGGCTTTTCATTATTTATTTAATTATTTTAGCATGTTACTCTACTGGCTGAACGTGAAAAACAAGTCAGAAAGTTGAGTTTATTATAATTATTTTTGGAGATGCGGCAAATGGGAATTACAAGAGAACAAGTGCTCGATGTCCTTAAAAAGGTAGATGATCCTGAGCTTCACAGGAATATTGTGGACCTGGGAATGGTTCAGGATGTGGAGATAGCAGGTGACGCGGTGCGGGTTACCATAGCCCTTACCATGGCTGGTTGCCCCCTGAAGGACCAGATAAAACGCGATGTCAAGGAGGCCGTGGGGTCAATACCCGGTGTTTCAGATGTCAGGGTTGTACTTACTACAATGACTTCTGAGCAGCGTGCCAGGATATTTGGCAGGGAACCTTCTGAAAACGAGGGGCTGAAAAAGGTAAAGAACGTCATTGCAGTTGCCAGCGGTAAGGGTGGAGT
>JALWYO010000131.1:0-33044 GCA_026992735.1 Deltaproteobacteria bacterium | reverse complement strand
AAGGGGGGAGTAGGCAAGAGCACTGTTTCCGTGAACCTTGCCCTGGCGCTATCCAGGAAAGGGTACAAGGTCGGCATCATGGATGCGGACATGCATGGGCCTGACATACCAATCATGCTCGGAATAAAAGATCGTCCGATAGGAAAGGGCGGTATGCTCATTCCCCTTGAAAAATACGGCATTAAAATGATCTCCACCGGGACCTTGGCAGGCGATGGAACACCAATCGTATGGCGCGGACCTCTGGTAAACAAGGCCATTAAGGAATTCCTTGGGCATGTGCAGTGGGGAGATCTTGATTACCTGGTGGTGGACCTTCCTCCGGGCACTGGAGACGCCCCTCTTTCCCTTGCCCAGACAATATCCCTAACAGGTGTCATAATAGTGACAACCCCTCAAAAGGTGGCACTTTCTGACGTCAGGCGCTCCATAGCTCTTTTCAAGAGCCATGAAATCCCGATTCTTGGGATAGTGGAAAATATGTCCTATTTTAAGATTCCAGGTCAGGACGAGGTGGTTGATATCTTTGGCAGCGGGGGCGGGGAGAAGATTGCAAAGGCCTTCGGCTTTCCTCTGCTGGCCCAGATACCTCTTGACCCAGACATCCGTAAAGGTGGTGACAAAGGGCATCCTGTTGTGCTGGACGGTGAAGGTGATGCAGCAGAGGCCTTCCTGAAACTTGCAGAAAGGGTTGCCGAGCTTTCGGAGCAACACAAAACTTGATATATTGATTAAAATATGCCTTCTAATACACCGGAAAAATGTAAAAAATCCCTCAATATTGATTTGGCTAATAAGGACGAGCTTTTTGACCTGATTGTCAATAATTTCCCTATAGGCCTTGTCATTCTGGATGAAGACGAAAGGATTCTGGAGTTCAATCCGACTGCAGAGCAAATCACCGGTTTTACCAGGGAGGAGATTCAGGGCCAGAAATGCCATGAGGTTCTGGTAGGTATTCCATGCCGTCTGTCCGAGTTCAAGGACTTGCCTCCCAAGGACAGGGTCCTTATCCATTCAGAAGGCACTATCCATCATAAAGACGGGCACGAGATCCCTGTCAGATATACGGCCGCGCCCCTTATCACATGCAACAAGATCAAGGGTGCAATCGCAGTCTTTCGTGATGTTTCCAAGGAAAAACAGCTGGAACAGCACCGCAGGGTATTAATATCAATGTTTGCGCATGACCTTAAGGGTCCGCTGGCGGTGGCTGGCGGGCTGCTGAACAGGCTAAAGAGTGAAAAGGCCGGGCCTCTTAATGACAAACAGCGCAGTTACCTGGACGCTGTGTTGAAGGAAGTGGGCAGAGTTGACAAATACATCCGTTCGTTTCTCGACATAGTGCGGATGGAAGCAGGCCAGATTACTCTCTCAAAAGAACCTTGCGATCTCAAAACACTTATCCATGATATTCTGTCCTCTGTTCAGATTAAGGCATCTCAAAAGGACATCAGAATACGGCTCGAAGTATCATCAAAGCATATCCCGCTGGTGGAGCTGGACAAGACACAGTTCCAGAGAGTCATACTTAATCTGCTGGATAATGCCATAAAATATTCACCGGAATCTTCAACTATTAACATAAATATAAAGGAAACAGGCCATAATGTCGTGCTAACTATTGAAGACAGCGGCCCAGGGATAATGGAGGAGGATCTGCCCTATATCTTTGATCCCTTTTACCGTGCCAACTATTCCGGGGACGTGGAAGGCTGTGGAATAGGGCTGGCAGTGGTAAAGACCATAGTAGAGGCCCATGGCGGCAAGGTCTGGGTACAAAACAAGAAACCTCCTGAGCACGGAGCAGTTTTCTCCATCTCTATTCCAAAGATTGCTGCACGTTGACGCTTAAGAGAGATGATGTTGTATCAACCTACTGCCCGCCGGATCATGCCTTTTACTGCCTCCATGAATTCCCTTGCCTCCCCAAGTCCTACCAGCAGTACAGCCATGGCATATACGATAACACCAGCTGCAATACTTACTGATACCTGAAGGGCCAGGGCGGCCATTCCCTGTCCGAAATCCATCCATGTGGATATGACAAGAACCACGGCACCCATCAGGGCAGAGGCCACTGCTATCTTACCGAGAGATACTATCAGCCGTCTTACAGGGTATCCCCCGGTTTTTCTGTAGAGGATCACTGCCAGAAAGAGGAAGTTGAATATTATGGTAACCGAGGTTGAGAGTGCTATGGCCCTGTGCTGGAACCTGTCCAGGGTGAGAAGTATTATGATCACGTTTGCCGCAACGGACATGAAACTCCCGATTACCGGCCATTTAGTGTCATCCAGGGCATAGTAAACAGGTACTATGATCTTTACTGCCGAGTATGCCATCAACCCTATGGAGTAAAATTTCAGGGCCTGGGCAGTCATTACGGTATCGAACCGGGTAAAATGCCCGTGCTGGAATATCAGGGCAATAATGGGCTCGGCCAGGAGCCAAAGGCCGATAGCTGCAGGCAGCGTCAGGGCGAAGGCCAGGACCAGTGAAGACACCATGGTCTCCCCGAGCTCTCTTGATGCTCCCTTGGCTGCCTGCTTGGCGATCAGAGGCAGTGTTGCCACCGAGAGGGCCACTCCAAAAAGCCCTATGGGGAACTGCATGAGCCTGAATGCGTAGTTGAGCCATGCCACGCTTCCCTCTGCGCACCTCGATGCGAAATTGGTATTGACGAATATGTTTATCTGCGTGGCAGAGAGGCCTATTATGGCTGGGATCACCAGGCGGCCCATCTTCCTGAGGCCTGGATCTCGCAGGTTCAGAAAGGGTCTTATCCTGAATCCTTCCTTCCTGACGCATGGAAGCTGGACCAGGAGCTGCATGCCTCCTCCTGCCAGGGTGCCCACGGCCATGCCATAGATGGCGGGATAGCCCATTGCAGGGATTGCAAGTGCAAGGCCTCCTCCCACCACGATGGAACCCAGGTTGAAGCAGCTTGAGGCAAATGCCGGGATGAAAAAATACCCCCTGGTGTTGAGAAGACCCATCAGGAGTGCAGATATGGAAATCAGCAGGAGAAACGGGAACATTATCATGGTGAGGCTGGTGGAAAGCTGGATCTTGCCCGCCACCAGGGAAAACTCCGGTGCCATGAGCATGACCAGCTCTTTTGAAAAAAAGATGCCAAGGATACATACTATGCCCAGTATGATGGTGATAGCTGTGAAAACGTTATTGACCAGCCTGTGCGTTTCCTCTGGGTTTTTTTTCTCCTGGTATTCCGCAAAAACAGTTACAAAGGCTGAACTCAACGCTCCCTCTGCAAACAGGTCCCTCAGGAGGTTGGGTATCCTGAATGCCACAACGAAGGCATCCATGGCAGTGCCTGCGCCAAAGAGTCCGGCAAGGACCTGTTCCCGCACCAGTCCCAGCAGCCTTGAGAGAAAGACCGCTGCGCTTACGGATTTGGCTGACCTTGCTATTCTTGAGGCGGATGTTCCGGAAGGGGAGGGCATGTGTTCTGTTTTGCCTTTACTTCCCTGAAGCGCCTTGACGGTCTGTAAATCTTATCCTCGCTCCCTTGGACGTATCTATCAGCTCGATGCCCATTTCCAGGAGCCTTTTTCTCATATCGTCAGCGTCCTTGAATCTCTTTTCCTGCCTGGCCCTTTCCCTCTCTTCTATGAGCCTGACTATCTCGGGTGAAAGTTTGCGCCTGGTGCGCTTGAATTCCAGCACTCCGAGGATGGTGTCGAATTCACGGAACTTGCTGATGATAGCAGAGGCATCGCTGCTGTTGACATCTCCACTGGCAATAACGGGATTCATGCTTCGTATGAATGAGAAGATAGTGCCAAAGGCTGCAGAGGTGTTCAGGTCGTCCAGGATGCAGGAAAAAAAATGCCTTTCCATCTGGCAAAGTGCCTTTTTGACCTTTTTAGAAGGTTTTTCATCAGGCCTCAGATAAAGACAGCTGTTCACATCTGCCCGGAAGGCGTCTATCCTGGAAAGCCCCCTGCATGCATCCTTGAGGGCCTTTAAAGAAAAGGTGACTGGTTTGCGGTAGTGGGAACGCAGAAGGAAAAATCGTATCTGTCTTCCGGAATATCCCCCTGACAGGAGCTTTTTTATCGTTACCACGTTCTGGTTGCCAGGGGCCATCTTTTTGCCATGCACCAGGATGAGCTCGCTGTGCAGCCAGTATTTTGCCAGCCCTTTGCCCGTGAGTGCGCGTGCTATGGCTATTTCGTTTTCATGGTGCGGAAATATGAGGTTGCAGCCGCTGGTATGGATGTCAAAGAAATCCCCCAGGTATTTCATGGCCATGACAGCGCATTCGATGTGCCAACCCGGCCTGGCCTGGCCCCATGGTGTATTATAGCCGATTCCCCTTTTGAGTTCGTCCAGGTTAACCCTCTTGAACAGCGTAAAGTCCAGTGGGCTGTCCTTGTCGTAATCGTCAAGGTCAACAGTGCGTCCCACGTCTATTCTTTCCAGGTCTATGCGGGAAAACCTGCCATAATCAGGGAGTTTTGACACGTCAAAGTAAACAGAGCTGTGACTTTCGTAGGCAAATCCCTTTGCAATAAGTTTTTCCGTGGTATCAATCATGTCAGTGACGTGACGGCTGGCCCTGGGATAATAGTCTGCAGGCAGACACTTGAGCTCTGCCACGTCCTCCATGAAGGACCTGGCATATTCTTCAGTCAGCTCGTCCAGAGGGCGGTTGGCCCTGATAGCAGCGTTGATGGTTCTGTCGTCCATGTCCGTTATGTTCATGACATGGGTTGTCTTGTACCCAAGATGTTGCAGTGTCCTCTTGAGCAGGTCTGCCGAGATCAGCCTGCGGGCCATTGAAAGGTCCATGTGTTCGCAGGCAGTTGGGCCACACGAGTATATCCCGGCCTTGCCCGGTTGAAGTGGCTCGAAGACTTCTTTCTTTTTCGTGGCTGTATTACAGAATTTCAGGGCAGTTCCGGCAGGTTCGCTTTGTTCTTCAGGGATGGAGAATAGAGTGGTGCTCAGGTACCGTTCCCCGCCATCCGGGAGGATTGTAACTATTGTGCCTGAATCCATGACAGATGCCTGACGGATGGCAGCAGCCACTGCCGCCCCTGAACTCATACCGGCAAATATTCCCTCTTCCCTGGCCAAACGCCTGGCAGTTTCAAAGGCCTCCTCATCGGCGCAGTTAACGATTTCGTCAGGGAGTTTTTTGTCGAAGATGCCGGGCCTATACGACTCCTTCATATTTTTGAGGCCCTGAATGGAATGTCCCAGAAACGGTTCCACCCCGATTATCCTGATGGACGGGTCAAGCTCCCGGAATCTTCTGACAAGGCCCATCAGCGTGCCAGTGGTCCCCATGGTAGATATTACTGTATCAAGTTCTCCACCTGTCTGTTCCCATATCTCACTGGCGGTGAAATGGTAGTGAGTCATCCAGTTGTCAGGGTTGTTGAACTGATCTGTGAGAAAATATTTTTCAGGATGTTCGCGAAAGAGCTTGTAAACTGCTTCTATGGCGCCGTCTGTCCCGAACCTGGCCGGAGTCAGAAGTATCTCTGCCCCATATGCCTTCATTATCTTCCTGCGTTCCAGGCTGGCTGCCTCGCTCATGGCTATAAGGCATCTGTAGCCCTTTACGGAACAGACCAGGGCAAGGCCGATGCCGGTATTGCCACTGCTTGCCTCGAGTACAATCCTGTCCTTGGTGAGTTCCCCGCGTTTTTCAGCAGACTCGATCATGTTAAGGGCAATCCTGTCCTTAATGGAGCCCCCCGGATTAAAGGATTCCAGCTTTGTCAGGATGGTTACTCCCTTGAAAGGATTGAGACGCCGCAGCGGTATCAAGGGGGTATTACCTATCAGGTCAAGGATACTGTTAGGCAGATTTTTCATTGCGTCTCCATTTGTAACACTTTGAGTCCTGCTTTGTCATTAATTTCGGCACGGCCTTCAGTGGGGATCACTGTTACGGAAAGGACATGCCAGGCTATATTAGCCTGTACATGCAAGGTGCCAATAAAAATATTGGAGCGGCTTCGAAAGTTTGCCAGGATCTCGTTCAAAAATATTGCAAAAAAAGGTGCAAGGTGCTATCTATCTGTTTCACATTTGGACAAAGGCACTAAGATGATGTCAAATCAAAGGGTTATTCTTTATCTACATAGCAGCCTCGCGAAGGTCTCTATTCATGCGCCTTCAGGGCTTAATCTTCAGAGGTTTACTCTTCACTTTCCCAATGCTCCTTAGTTTTCTAATTATTAATATCATGATATTCCATAACGGCATGGTACGCTTTGCCTTTTGAACAGCACCGGGTGACCGGCCTGCTGGCAGTTATTTCTTTGATTATGAAAAAGATTTGCTTTCAAAATAAGCAGTACAAAATTTAAATTTAGGGAGAAGGAGGGAATTTCCCTATGCAGGAATTAATTTTAACACACGACATTATGATTGTTCTTGCCGTGCTTGTGTTTGCCATTCTCCTGTTCATCTTCGAATGGGTGAGGGTGGACGTGGTTGGCATAATGATGATGGTCATCCTGCCTCTGCTCGGGGTGGTCACGGCTAAACAGGCTATCAGCGGCCTGAGTTCAAATGCGGTTGTTTCCATCATAGCGGTCATTATCATCGGCGCCGGGCTTGACAAGACAGGGGTTATGAACATCCTGGCGCGGCAGATAATCAAGCTTGCAGGAAAGTCCGAGACCCGGATCATGGCGCTCATTGCGGCTACCGTGGGGCTCATCTCAAGCTTCATGCAGAATATCGGGGCGGCAGCTCTCTTCATGCCTGCTGCCACCAGGATCAGCAAGCAGCTTGGCGTTCCTATCTCCAGGATCTTGATGCCCATGGGTTTCTGCGCCATTATCGGCGGATGTATTACCCTGGTGGGTTCAAGCCCCTTGATCCTCTTGAACGACCTTATGGAGCAGTGGTGGAACAACAACATATCCCTGATGGGTGGCAAGGCGTTTGAGCCGTTCGGACTTTTCACTGTCACCCCCATGGGCCTTGCCTTGCTCGTTGCAGGCATAGTCTATTTCGCTCTGCTCGGCAGGTGGATACTTCCTTCCAAGCAGGCCGGTGATGATTCCGGCCTTATGTCCGGTCAGGTGGAAAGCCTTTATTCCATTAAGGTTGGCAAAAAGCCCCACGAACTGGTTGTCCCTGAAAACTGGAGGCCGAGGAGCCTGGATGACCTGAATTTCAGGCCCACTTACAAGTCAACCATTTTGGCTATCTACAAGCCTGCTACCAAGAAGATGATACTGTCTCCTGTGCGTGAGGATGTGATCGAGCCGGGAGATGTTGTTGCAATAATGGGCAAGGAAGAACACATAAAGCATATTCAGCACGACCTTGGCTGGGAGCCCAAGGAGGACCTTGAATACTTTGCAGAGATGCTGTCTCCAAACAACAGCGGCATCGTTGAGGCGGTCATTCCGCCGAACTCCAAGCTTGTGGGCACAACCATGAGGGATGTCCACTTCAGAAAGACCTATGGCGTCAATCCCATGGCCCTCAACAAGGGTGGGGAGATACTGAGGCGCAATATTTCCAGGATGAAGCTCAGGGCTGGTGACGGCCTGCTCCTGGAAGGCCCGTGGGAGAAGCTCCACTTTCTAAAGGAAAAGGGCATCCTACTTTTTACAGAAGACCTCAAGGGCGAGATTATGAGGCCGGAAAAGGCGCTGCCTGCAGTGGCATGCCTGATACTGGCCCTTACCCTGGCCCTGGGTTTTCACGTCCAGCTTTCCGTGGCGCTCCTTTCAGGCGCCCTTGGCATGGTACTGCTGAAAGTTCTGTCCATTGACGAGGCATACCAGTCAGTTGACTGGATGACAGTCTTTCTCCTTGGCGGCCTCATACCACTTGGCATTGCCTTTGAGACAACCGGAGCGGCCCGCTACATCGCAACCAGCATCATGAATGCCATGGGACAGGTCACTCCGTTCATGCTGCTCCTTATTATCGGCCTTCTTACCTCGTTCTTCACCCTGGTGGCATCGAATGTCGGTGCAACAGTGCTCCTTGTTCCCCTTACCATGAACATGGCCCTTCAGGCCGGCGCTGATCCAAAGATGGCGGCACTGGTAGTCGGCATAGCTGCATCCAATACGTTCGTGCTGCCTACTCACCAGGTCAACGCACTGATAATGAGACCCGGCGGCTACCGCACGGTTGATTATGTTAGGGCAGGGACAGGCATGACCATACTTTACCTGGTGGTTATGATGGCCATGCTGCAGTTTGTGTACGGCATTTCCGCATAGAGGGGGGAGAAATAATGAATACTGATTGGTCTGTCCCCGGCAAAGGCCTGTTAATGGGCCGCAGTGCCGGATCATTGATTATAACCATAGCGGTCTTTATGGCTGCCATGTTTTTCCTGCTTGGTGGCACATGCCGCGCCGCAGGAGATGCACATGAAGGCATAAAGCATGAAGATGGAGCGGGAGAAGCTGCTCATGCCGGTGAAACCCTGGCCATAGCAGGGAAGATTACCAACCCGCACAGCACGGGTGTGGATGACGTGGAGCTGAAGGTCTTTCTGAATGGCGAGGAATTGAAGCCCGTGGCCAAGGAAGGACAGCATGCCCATGGAGAGGGAGGCCTCAAGACAGAGGCTGACGGAACCTTCCAGACCGTGCTGGAGATGCCCGCCGGAAGCATAAAGGGGGCCACCATCGAGATAGAGGCCTTCAAACCCAGTTATGCTACAGGCAGGGTCAGCCTTGACAATACCAGGATTGCCTTTGACGGCCAGAGATACCTTGCCCACGTGGACCTTACCATCAAGAGGGTCCAGGGGCCTGCGTTCTGGATTGCCACCATCATATTTATACTGGCCTATATACTCATCTCCTTTGAGCTACTTCACAGGACACTGGCTGCCATGCTCGGCGCAGCCACCATGCTGGTCATAAGCTATACCATTGGCACCATCAACCCGGCATACCACATATTCTCCTATGAGAGCGCTATTCATGCCATTGACATGAATGTCATATTCCTGTTGATGGGCATGATGATCATCGTGGGCATCCTCAAGCATACGGGCGTGTTCCAGTGGTCGGCCTACCAGTGCTACAAGCTGGCCAAGGGTAACGTGATACTGCTTTCCATCATCCTCATGAGCTTTACAGCAGTGGCCTCTGCGTTTCTGGATAACGTGACCACCATGCTGCTGCTCACACCGGTAAGCATCGAGATTGCCCTGTCCCTGGGCATCAATCCCCTGGCGCTTCTCATACCAGAGGTCCTTGCCTCAAATATCGGCGGCACAGCGACACTCATCGGTGACCCGCCAAACATCATGATAGGTTCCTATGCAGGGCTGACCTTCATGGATTTCGTGGTCAACCTGACACCGGTATGTATCGCAGCAATGATAGTGCTCTTCGTATATTCCAAATTCGCCTTTGGCAAGGAATACGGCAAGGCGACCGTGAAAGACATACAGGCCTTTATAGAAAAACTCCGCCAGGAATACCAGATAACGGATGCTCAACTCCTTACCGTGGGCGGCATCATAATGGCCATGGTGATAGCCATGTTCCTTACCCACGGCATCTGGCACATGGAGGTCTGTATTGCAGCCCTGTTTGGTGCAGCACTCCTGTTCACATACGGCCTAATTACCAAGAAGATCGATCTGCTGGAACTCATAGAAAAGGATATAGAGTGGACCACTCTCCTGTTTTTCATGTTTCTCTTCATACTCGTGGGCGCAGTAGAGGAGACAGGCCTCCTGGATCTCATTGCTGACTGGGTGCTTAACCTCTCCAGCGGCAGCCTTGTTGTCTCCATCTGTCTGATCCTTTGGGTCTCGGCAATCATGAGCGCCTTTGTGGACAACATCCCGTTTACTGCCACCATGCTTCCAATCGTCGGCTATCTTACCCAGGTAATTCCAGGTGCAGACTCAGGCGTTCTCTGGTGGGCCCTGGCCTTTGGTGCATGCTTTGGCGGCAACGGAACCATGATAGGCGCCAGTGCCAACGTTGTGACACTCGGTATTGCAGAGTCCGCCGGGCATCCCATGAAGTTCTTCGGTTTTATGAAAGTCGCATTTCCATACATGATCATAAGTGTTGCCATAGCCAATGTCTGGCTGTTGATGTTCTATTAATATGGTCGGAATTAAAGTCTGCGGCATGATTTCAAAAACGGATGTTATAGCTCAATCAAGAAAAGAGAGGAAAAAATGACACAAAAGGCAGAACCTCTTACCAAGTTATTACTGCCTGTTGATGGCGAGGGTACGTACAAGGCCGCCTGCGCGTTTGCCGGTTCTTTGGCGAGCATGTGCAGTAATAGGATAAGCAAGATAACCCTTTTCCATGCAATGGCTGGAAGGTACCTAAGCACTCACATGGCAAACATAGATGTAAGGGTAGATACAGTCCTTGAAAGCGAAACCTTCAAGCGGCTAAAAAAGGATTTTATTGACAAGAAGATACGTCCTGTCCTTGACGATGCAGCGAAGACGGTAAAAAACATCTGCGGAAATTGTCAGGTAGATGAAGAGGTAGTGGACGGCAAACCTGCTGATGCCATCATCAAGTTCGTCACTGAAAATAACTATTCCACCATCATTATGCAGCGGCGCTGCATGGATCCTGTCAAGGGTAAGTTCATCGGCAGTATTACTTCGGGTATTTTGTATGGTCCAGCTGCCTGCTCGGTTTATATACCTGGCAACGATTTTCCCCTGGATGGCACTTATCGTGTAAAGACCATCCTCATCCCCATTGACGGCTCAAAGGGTTCCATGGCAGCAGCCCAGGAGGCATCTGTATTGGCAGGCTGTGCCGGGGATGCAAAGGTCATATTGCTGAACGTGCTGGACGTAGTGGATATTGCCAAGGCGGCAGAAAGTGAACAGTGGCCTTCCCCGGTCCAGGAAGCCGAGGCAACCTTGGAAGAGGCAGAGAAACTCCTGGTGAAGTCCGGTATGGCCGCCGACAGGATAGAGAAGAAGGTACTCCCAGGAGATCCTGCCGATGTCATAGTGGCTGAGGCAGGCGCATCCAATGTGGATATTATCTATATTGGGCGTACAGTGCGTCATCCGCTTACGGATATCATCGTAGGAAGCGTGGGGCGGGCAGTGCTCGGCAGGTGTGCTGAGAGGACCCTGGCAGTAATCACACCAGAAGAAGACTGAAGACAATAGGTTGACAGATCCTCATGATTGTGCATAATCATATCCTGTACAAGATGTTTATGTGGCCGGTTTTTCTTCTCTATGAAAACAGGCCCAGATGAAGGAGGTTATATGAAAGATAGATGGCATTATTTAACAGTTATGTTCCTGGCAGTATGTATTGCTTCCTGCCTGGGACCATCCACTGATTCCCTTGCCTTTGAGACATACAAGAACAGCATAGGCATGGAGTTTGTGCTGATCGCGCCGGGTACATTCATGATGGGTGCCACCAGGCATTTTGAAAACGCGGACATAGACGAGTTGCCCAGGCACAAGGTTACCATTACAAAGCCCTTTTTCCTGGGTAAATACGAGGTCACCCAGAAACAGTGGGTGGCAGTCATGGGAAGTAATCCAAGCCATTTCAAGGGTAAAAGGCGTCCAGTGGAAAATGTCTCCTGGGATGATGCCGTAAAGTTTATCAAAAAGCTCAACGAGCTTGAGAAGACAAGCAAGTACAGGCTTCCTACAGAGGCTGAATGGGAATACGCTGCAAGGGCCGGAGAGCAGGGTTCATACTGTTTTGGAGACATGATTGGAGACCTGCCATTATATGCCTGGTACTATCACAATGCCAACGCAGAAACCCATGAGGTTGGTACTCTGAAGCCCAATGACTGGGGCCTTTATGACATGCATGGCAACGTCTGGGAGTGGGTCAATGACTGGTACGCGGTTGATTACTATTCCAAGTCCCCTGAAAAGGATCCTCAGGGGCCTGAAAAAGGCGTCCTGAAGGTTGAAAGGGGAGGCGGATGGGATTCGCTTCCTGATGCATGCCGCTCTGCCTACCGCAACGGCTTCTTCCCATACAAGGGCAATTCCGCCCTGGGGTTCAGGGTAGTCATGAGCCCGTAAGTTCTTTTTACCATGGCAGGGAAATCCAGGATTTCTGCTGATACGCATGCAGAAAGGTCATTTCCTGTCGAAATACAGTTATCCCAGAGGCCGGCATCCATGAGCAGGAAGCCGGCCTCTATTTTTTTGTAACTGATCACGGGGTCATGTCGAGTTTTGTTGCACGCCTTCTCCATTTGTAAGCGTTCACAGGGTGCCGCAGATGCAAGGCGGCGGGTGCGCAGTCGTACTCCCTGTACTTCAAGCGCCCGCCAACACAGCAGATGTGGTACTCTGTGAACGCTTACTTTTTTTCAGCATGAGCAGATACAAGCAACCTCTACTTGACTCTTTACATTACAATTAATTATGTTGCCTTGGATAGGCCCTGTTCATTGTCTTCGTGAAGATATGGCTCATGTTTTCACAGGCAGGGCTGTAGTGTAGATCCTCAGGGCCGCATGTGTGCGGGCCTCGATATTATCCAGGGAAAGGGAGAAAAGCACATGGAGACAACCGGAATCAGAAATTTTGCAATCGTATCTCAAAGCGGAAGCGGCAAAACATCTCTTGCAGAGGCCATGCTTTTCGCTGCCAAGGCCGTAAAGAAACCCGGCAGGGTTGACGACGGCACTTCGGTGCTGGATTTTGAGCCTGAAGAGATTAAAAGAAAGATAACCATCAGCACTGCATTTTACCTGATGAACTGGAAGAAGTGTTCGCTTTTCCTTATGGATACACCTGGAGAGGATAATTTCCTTCACGAATCCATGATGGCGCTTCGCGTGGCGGACAGCTGCCTGTTTGTTGCAGATGCCGTGGACCCGGTCAAACCCCAGACCAGGAAGATATGGTCCATGGTTTCCGAGACATCAGCACCTGTTATCATGTTTGTAAACAAGATGGACAGGGAACGTGCTGACTTTAACAAGACACTTGATGCCCTCAGGGATGCCCTGGGGCTCAGGCTCGTGCCTGTAACCCTTCCTATTGGAAGCCAGGAGGACTTCAAGGGCATAGTTGACCTTATCCAGATGAAGGCCTTTGAATTTTCTGAAGATGGCAAGAAGACAGTGGTGGACATTCCTTCTTCCATGGCAGACGAAGTGGAGGAGCAGCGGAGCAACCTGATAGAATATGCGGCAGAATCAGACGAGGAGCTGCTGGAGAAATTTTTAGAAGGTGAAGACCTGTCTCCAGAAGAAATCGTTTCAGGCCTTCGTCAAGGTATCATGGACGGTGGATTCGTACCTGTGGTATGTGGTTCAGCCCTTAATCAGATAGGTGCTTCTACCGTGCTGGATCATATAGTGCAGTTTATGCCGTCTCCTGTAGAGAAAGGTGCTGTGTCCGGGGAAAATCCGGAAACAGGCGACGAGGTTGTCATGGAGCCTGATCCAGATGCTCCATTTTCCGCCCTCGTGTTCAAAACGCTTACAGATCCATATGCAGGCAGGCTTTCCATAATGCGTATATATTCAGGCAAGCTAATGCCTGACGGGACATTGCTGAATTCCTCCAAACAGGAAAAGGAAAAATACGGTCAGGTATTTTTTCTCAAGGGCAAGGGCCAGGAAGCTGCCAAGGAGGCATTGCCAGGGTCCATTGTAGCCATTGCCAAGTTAAAGGTTACGCAGACAGGAGATACCCTGTGTGATCCTGCAAATCCGGTCAAATACCCGTTTGTAGAGTTTCCAAACCCGGTCATCACCTATACCCTGAAACCCAAGAGCAGGGGAGATGAAGAAAAGATCACCAATGCCCTGGCCCGTCTCAGGGAGGAAGATCCAACCATCAAGGTATCCCGGAATGCAGAAACCAACGAGTTGCTCATCTCTGGTCAGGGACAGATCCACATCGACGCCACCATAGAGAAGATGAAGCGGAAATTCGGTGTCACCGTGGACCTGACCACTCCCAAAATAGCCTACAGAGAGACCATAAAGGCCCCCAAGAAGGGCGTGGTTTACCGCCATAAGAAGCAGACAGGCGGCGCAGGGCAGTTTGCAGAAGTACACTTTGATATCACCCCGCTGCCCAGGGGTGAGGGATTCGAGTTCGAGGAAGCCCTTGTGGGAATGAACGTGCCCAGAAATTTTGTTCCAGCAGTGGAAAAGGGCATACAGGAGGCACTGCAGTCAGGTCCCCTTGCTGGATATCCGGTCACTGATGTAAAGATCCGTTTCTATGACGGCAAGTCACATGAGGTGGACTCCAGTGAAATGGCTTTCAAAATCGCATCCATCCAATGTTTCAAGAAGGGTGTCCTTGAGGCAAAGCCCACTTTGCTGGAACCCATTGTAAAGATAACAGTGACAGTTCCTGATGACTCTGTTGGAGATATAATAGGCGACCTGAACAGCCGCAGGGGCAAGGTAATGGGAATGGAACCAGGCGATGGCGTTCAGACTGTTACAGCCATGGTTCCGCTGGCTGAGGTGCAGAAATACGTCCTGGACCTGAATGCGATGACCGCGGGCCAGGGGACATTCACTGTAGAACCTTCCCATTACGAGGAAGTGCCGCCAAATCTTACAGAGAAGATAGTGGCTGCGGCCCAACAGAAGGAAGAGAAGTAATTGTTCAGGGCTGCAATTCTTACAGTGAGTGACAGCGCTTTTGCTGGTAAACGCTCTGATTCAACAGGTCCCATGATACGGGAATTTCTTCAGCTTACCGGAAGATTCTCTATCCAGGAGGAAAAAATTGTTCCTGACGAGGTGGATGCCATTGCCATTGCCTTGTCAGCCTGGTGTGATTCAGGCTCATGTGACCTGATAGTGACTACTGGCGGAACGGGCCTTTCTCCACGGGATGTTACCCCTGAGGCCACGCTTAAGGTTATAGATAGAGAGATACCGGGCATGGGCGAGGCCATGAGGCTCCAGGGGCTCAGGAATACCAGCAGAGCCATGCTTTCCCGGGCAGTGTGCGGTGCCAGAAAGAATACTCTTATCGTGAACCTTCCTGGAAGCCCTGGCGGCGTGAGGGATGGCCTTGAGGCTGTTTCCGATGTGCTGGAACACGCCATCAAGAAGCTGCAAGGTGATACCAGCAGGTGCAGTGGCTGAAACAACAATGCAGAGGCATGTAATTACATGGAAATAGGAATAGTAGGGCTTCCTGGCAGTGGCAAGACAACGGTTTTCAACGCCCTTACCGGCAGTGAAGCTGAAACAGCTGCTTATTCAGGCGGAAAGAAAGCCCCTAATATCGCCCAGGTCAAGGTGCCGGACAGCAGGCTGGATGTGCTTTCCGGCATGTATAGTCCCAAGAAAACCACGCCGGCCATAATCCAATACATTGACATAGGCGGTGGGCTTGCTGCCAAAGAGAAAAAGGACTCCATGGAGGAAATCCTCCGGTTGCTCAGGCCAAGCGATGCACTGGTTCACGTTATCCGCTGCTTTGATATTGCAGGCCAACCTCCGCATCCCCAGGAGGATTTGGATGAATTCGAGTCAGAACTCATCCTTACCGATCTGATGATAGTGGAAAAACGGCTTGAGCGGCTGGAGAAAGAGGTGAAAAAGGGCAAGAAGGGCGATCCAAGAGAATTGGAATTGCTTCAGAAGGCCCGCGATTTGCTTGATGCTGGTCATGCCCTCAGGACCAACGAAGAAATTACCTCTGCCCCGGAATTAAAGGGTTACGCCTTTCTCTCTGCCAAACCCTGCATAACAGTTTTGAATCTTGCCGAGGATACGGACCAGGAAAGCGTGCAGATAACCTTGCCGGAAGGAGTAACCAGCATAGCCATTAAGGGGAGCCTGGAGATGGAGCTTGCGCAGCTTGATGAAGACGATGCAAAGGCATTCAGGCAGGACATGGATCTGCCTGAACCGGCCACCTATCGTTTGATCCGGGAATCGTACAGGCTTCTTGGGCTTATCTCATTCTTTACTGTGGGAGAAGATGAAGTCAAGGCCTGGACCATAAGGCAGGGGACCCCTGCGCAGAAGGCGGCAGGTGCGATACATTCTGATATCCAGAAAGGGTTTATCCGGGCAGAGGTGGTTGCCTTTCAGGACCTCGCCACTGCCAAAAGCTACAGTGCTGCACAGAAGGCTGGCAAAGTGCGTCTGGAAGGCAAGGAATACATTGTACAGGATGGAGACGTTATAAATTTCAGATTCAATGTCTGATTTATCGTGACATTACGCCTGTCAGAACATTGAACCATCCAGGCACAGCCAGATTAAAAATTCGTCGGGCGATTTCGTGGTATGAAAAAGGACAACAGGGAAAATGTATTCAGATTCGGGGTCTCCATCCCCGCCTCATTGCTCTCGGCATTTGACAGCTATATCAAGATCCGGTCATACAGGAACCGCTCTGAGGCCATAAGGGATCTTATACGGGAAAAGCTGGTAGAACAGGAATGGGAGAAGGAGGGTGAAGATCAGGAAGTAATAGGCACGATCACGTATGTATTTGATCATCACAAGAGGGAACTGCTGGATTCTATCATCCGTATTCAGCACGAGTTTTCGCATTCTGTCATAGCCTCTCAGCACGTGCATCTTGACCACAATAATTGTCTGGAAGTAGCCATAGTCAGGGGTAAGCCCAGTGTGTTGCGGGGTGTAGCCTACAAGCTGAAGGCCTTGAAGGGTATCAAGCATTGCCGTTTTACCATGACCACAACAGGGGCCTCACTGAAATAACCGATATATTACCCATCACAGGTCAACTTGATTATGCCTGATATAACCCACCAATTTGTAACTGTTTGAATTATATTGTAGAATATAATCTGCAGTCCTAAATGGCACCCAGCCGTATTTTTTGTATGCAACTCTGCCTGCAACGCAGTAAAGGTGCTATTCTGTGAGCAGATATACCGATACCATAACAGGAGTTTATTGAATGCCGGAACAGCAGAATCTATTTGGAGAAAAGGTTGACGTCTGTGACATATCCACGGAACTGAAGCGTTCCTACCTGGACTATGCCATGAGCGTCATCATAGGCCGTGCCCTGCCTGATGTGCGGGACGGTCTCAAGCCTGTGCACAGGCGTATATTGTATGCCATGCACGAGCTCCGGAACGACTATAACAAGCCATACAAGAAGTCTGCACGCATAGTCGGCGATGTAATAGGTAAATATCACCCTCATGGCGATACTGCAGTCTACGATGCCATAGTAAGGATGGCCCAGGATTTTTCCATGGGGTACCCGCTTGTGGACGGCCAGGGTAATTTCGGCTCTGTGGACGGCGATGCGCCTGCTGCAATGCGTTATACAGAGATAAGGCTGACCAAGCTGGCCCACGAGCTGCTCCAGGACCTGGACAAGGAGACAGTGGACTTTGTTCCCAACTATGACAATTCACTCGTGGAACCCTCGGTCTTCCCGTCCAAGATACCGAACCTGCTGATAAACGGCTCTTCCGGCATAGCAGTGGGCATGGCTACAAATATTCCTCCGCACAACCTCGGCGAGGTCATAGATGCCCTGGTTGCCATGATAAAAGATCCCAATATTACAGTGGCGGATCTCATGGGATACATCCATGGGCCTGACTTTCCTACCGGCGGTTATATATGTGGCAAGCGGGGTATAAAGGAGGCCTACGAGACAGGCAGGGGAATAGTCAAGATGAGGGCCAGGGCTACAGTAGAGCAGATAGCCCGGGGTCACAAGGAACAGATTATCATTACCGAGATACCATACCAGGTAAACAAGGCGCGTCTGGTTGAGAAGATAGCCCTTCTTATCAAGGATAAGAAAGTCGATGGTGTTCATTCTGTCAGGGACGAGTCTGACAGGCGCGGCATGAGGATAGTCATTGAACTCAAGAAAGACGGCGTGGCCCAGGTTGTCCTGAACCACCTCTACAAGCACACCGCCATGGAGAGCAGCTTTGGCATCATCCTCCTTGCCATAGTAAACGGCAAGCCGGAGCTCCTGAACCTGAAGGAGATGCTTTCCCATTTCCTGGAGCACAGGAAGACCGTGGTCATCAGGCGGACAACCTACCTGCTCAGGAAGGCAGAGGAGCGGGCCCACATACTCGAGGGCCTCAAGATAGCCATAGACAACCTGGACGAGGTAGTGGCCCTTATCCGTGCATCCAGAACCCCTGCCGAGGCCAGGGAAGGGCTCATGGACAAGTTTGGCCTCTCCAGGGTGCAGGCCCAGGCCATCCTGGACATGAAGCTCCAGCGGCTCACGGGGCTGGAACTGGAAAAGATCCTGGAGGAATACGAGAAAGTCCTCCAGGAGATAAGGGAATACAAGGAAATCCTGGCCAGCGAGCAGAAGGTCCTGGATATCGTGGAAGGCGAGCTCATGGAGATAAGGGATGAGTACGCCATACCTCGAAGAACAGAGCTTATTGCAGAGCCGAAGGAAATCAGGATCGAGGATCTCATTGCAGAGGAAGACATGGTAGTCACCCTGTCCCACAGGGGTTATATAAAGCGGAATCCCCTTAGTCTTTACAGGAGCCAGAAGAGGGGAGGCAAGGGGGTTACCGGGCTTCCCAGCAAGCACCAGGATGATTTTGTGGAAAAGCTGTTCGTGGCATCAACGCACGACTACTTTCTGTGCTTTAGCAATACCGGCAGGCTGTACTGGCTCAGGGTGCACGAGATTCCGGAGGCAGCCAGGACATCCAGGGGCAAGGCGCTTATCAACCTTCTGCCCATAGACAGAAAGGCCAATGAGTGCATAGCGGCAGTGGTGCCGGTACGTGAGTTCGATCCGGAAAAGTTCGTTGTAATGGCCACGAAAAAGGGAATAGTGAAAAAGACCCGCCTTACAGATTTTTCACATCCCAGGCCCAAGGGGATTATTGCAGCCGGGATAAAAGAAAAAGACGAGCTTGTGACTGCCGCTCTTACTGATGGCAAGGCCCATATTTTTCTGGCGACCAGGAATGGCAAGAGCATAAGGTTCAAGGAGACCGATGTCCGGGCCATGGGCAGGACTGCGGCAGGCGTCAAGGGCATAAACCTGGCAGGGGATGACGAGATGGTGGCAATGGTGATCATCTCTGATGAGGACGGAACCCTGCTGACCGTAACCGAGAAGGGCTATGGCAAGCGCACTGCCATCCCTGACTACCGGGTACAGTCCAGGGGAGGCAAGGGCGTTATCAACATAAAGGTCACCGAGAGAGTGGGCAGTGTGGTAGGTGTCGAGCTGGTCTATGAAAACGACGAGATTATGCTGGTGGCTGCCAGCGGCAATATAATCCGCATGAGCGTCAAGGATATCAGGATAATAGGCAGGTCCACCCAGGGTGTGAAACTCATACGCATCAAGGAGGGAGACCATTTGGCAGCCATTGCCAAACTGGCTTCCAGCGAACAGCAATGAAAGGCGTAGCAGTTCTGGGGGCCGGAAGCTGGGGCACCGCCCTTGCAAGGCTCCTGGCATACAAAGGCATAGATACGAGCCTGTGGGCGCGCAACAGGGAAACAGCCCTGCGCCTGAAGACCGAGAAGGAAAACAGTTTATATCTGTCAGGCTTTGACCTGCCAGGCTCACTGGATGTAACAAGTGATCTTGGAAGGGCCCTTAACGGCAGAGAGATGGTCCTGTTTGCTGTGCCATCGCATGGAATGCGCGAGACTGCCTCCATGGTGGCAGAGATTATTGATGGCAGCCGGATCTTGATCTCTGCAGCCAAGGGCATAGAGAATGACACATTGATGACCATGACCGAGGTGCTGTCAGAGGTCATACATGGCAATGGCAATTACCAGTTTGCAGTGCTTTCCGGGCCGAGTTTTGCAAAGGAGGTCGCTGCCAGGATGCCCACTGCCGTCACCATTGCCGCATTCAATGAAGAGACTGCAAAGGCTCTGACCAGCTTGTTCAGCACCGATTACTTCAGGGTTTACAGCAGTTTGGATGTCACTGGCGTGCAGCTTGGCGGTGCGGTAAAGAACGTAATGGCCGTTGCAGCAGGCATATCCGACGGTCTGGGTTTTGGCACAAATACCAGGGCTGCCCTTATTACCAGGGGGCTTGCGGAGATGTCCAGACTGGGTATCAAGCTGGGGGCAAACCCTCTTACATTTGCAGGTTTGGCCGGTCTTGGCGACCTGGTGCTGACATGCACCGGGGATCTGAGCCGCAACAGGCAGGTTGGCTTGAACCTTGGAAAGGGCATGTCCATGGACGAGATATTAAATTCTATGACCCAGGTGGCTGAGGGTGTGCGTACCTCCCGCTCTCTCTACAGCCTTTCTGAAAAGCACGGGGTAGAAATGCCTATTACTGCCGAGGTGTACAAGGTAATTTACAAAGGGGTAGATCCGAAAGACGCGGTGCGCTCCCTGCTGGACAGGCCGCCCAGGCCTGAACTGTACGGGGTTCTGTAAGAGTAACTTTAACCGCTTGCTGCCGGATGCGTGCAGCCAGTCCACGGGCATAATTCGCTGGAGGCAGCTTGTTTTGCTGACTGCTTGATCATGGCGGGAGAGAGACGCACATACAGGTCCTTTATGAAGAGGCAAGGACTCTGTTCCTTCAAGGTAAAGCACCTGGAAACCGATCTCTTTGTTCAGGCAGCCGAGGATATATCTTCTCTCGTGTCAGCATGGGTCATAGAGGCAAGGACTTCCATAGAATCCTATGCCAGGTCCCATGCCGGTTTTCTTGAATCCTATTTCCCCCTGCCGGAAGACCTTTTTGCACCACCGCCTGTAAACTGGATGCTGCATGCAGGCCAGGTAGCGGGCACAGGCCCCATGGCAGCAGTGGCCGGTGCGATTGCCAGGTTCGTATGTGAAAAGGCTGCATTGATCCTTGACGGAGAAATAATAGTTGAAAACGGCGGTGACACCTGCTTCAGGGCCACTGAACCCGTGACAGCGGCTATCTGGGCTGGAAAATCCCTGTTTACTGGCAAGATAGGTGTTAGGTGCGCCCCATCTGATTCCGGGTTTATGTCAATTTGTACATCTTCCGGTACAGTAGGTCATTCCACCAGCTTTGGCAGTGCTGATGCTGTTACGGTCCTTTGCGAGGACGGTGCACTGGCGGATGCAGTTGCAACTGCGGTAGGAAACATGGTCAATTCCAGAAAAGACGTATCCCGTGCGGTCGCCAGGCTCAGCGAGTTCCCCGGCATAATAGGAGGGGTTGTTATAAAGGGGGAACAGATAGGGGCATGGGGAAACATAGAGCTGGTACCTCTTTAATGTAAGAGTTGACTGGACACCATATATAGAAAAACCCTCTTTATAAGGCACAATATATGCGAGTTTCACCTAAATTCAATATATCTCTTGTCATTGTGGTTTCCCTGTTCCTGATTCCCCTGCATCTCGATCTTTGCCTTGCAGGGCAGGCCGCCAGCTCTGTGCAGGCGAGCATACCGGATGATGGGCATGCAAAAATTGCGAGGCTTCCAGGAGAAACACCCAGGTCTTCAGTGGAAACCTTTATTAAATATGCCGGAGAGGGTGATTTCAAAAAGGCGTCTGCCTTCCTGGACCTGAGGTATCTGCCGCCAAAGGTAAAAAAGATACCCAGGGAAGAACTTGCAAGGAAGCTGAAGATAATCCTTGACCGTTCAGGGGCTGTTGATCCCGCTACTCTCAGCGATACCCACGATGGACGCCTGGATGACGGGCTGCCCAAATACCTGGAACAAATTGGCCGTATCCATACGCCAAAAGGCACAGTGAATATTATGCTTCGCAGGGTGTCTGAGAAAGGGGGGATGAAGATATGGAAATTTTCAAACAAGACAGTTGCCCAGATTCCCCTGCTTTACAAATATTTTGGCTATCGGCCTCTTGAGACAAAAATCAGCAGCTATTTCCCTGATATCCAGTTTTTGGGCTGGCAGTTGTGGCAGTGGTGCGCCTACCTGGTGCTTTTACTGATATCTTACCTGCTGATCTGGATACCGTCATGGCTTGCTGCCGTTATCGTGCAGAAAAGAAACAGCACTGCCATGGCCGAAAGAATGAGCCGTTTCATCAAGGGGCCTGTCCGAATCCTGGCGTGGGTCCTGTCCGGACGCTTCATTGCAGAGTTTCTCATGCCTTCTGCTGAGATAAGGGACCTCATAAATGCCGGCACCCTTTTTATCCTGGCCCTTTGCTGGGCGGGTATCCGGGCCGTTGATCTCCTCTTTGAATTCTGGTCCAGCCGGCTGGAGCGTGACGGCAGGCAGAGCAGCACGGTCCTTTTGAAACCTCTCAGAACCATATTAAGGATTTCCCTGATCACCTTTGCACTGCTTCTATGGCTCGACAACATGGGCTACAGGGTCAGCGCCCTGCTTGCAGGCCTTGGAGTTGGAGGTCTGGCAGTAGCCCTTGCAGCCCAGGGCGTGCTTAAAAATCTCCTTGGAACGGTGATGATCCTGGCTGACAGGCCTTACAGGGTCGGGGAAAGGATAGTAGTAAACGGCTATGACGGGGAGGTTGAAGGAATCGGTCTGCGCTCCACTTCCATCAGGCTTTTGACCGGCCATCTGACCAGCATACCCAACGATGAAATGGAAAGAAGCGCAGTGGAAAACATAGGCAGACGCCCGTTCATCAGGAGAAAACAGGATATCCGGCTTGCCCTTGATACACCTCCCGAAAAGATTGAAACCGCTGTTTCCATTGTCAGACAGATTCTCGAAAATCACCAGGGCATGTCTGAAAATTACCCGCCAAGGGTCTATTTTGACAAGATCAGGCCCGATGCAATAAATATCGTGATGTTTTACTGGTATCACCCTCCAGAGTACTGGGAGTTTTTAGAGTTCAGCCAAAAGGTAAACTCTGCCATCCTCCAGGCATTTGAAAAGGAAGGAATAAAGCTGGCTCCTCCAACAAAGATATCATTGACAGCAGGACTTGAAGATGGATCGCCATTAAAGGTACAGGAAATGCAGGAGGGAGGGCCTGCCAAGGCCTGAAACGGCTTCCTGACCCGTGCAGATTGTATTGTGAACCGGATATTCCACTTCCCTGGAGGGTGGGCCTTTTCTGCAATTTCACGGTATGGACTATGGTAATAATGGCTAACCTGTGGAATATTGCACCTGAATATCTCAACCATTGAACCCAGATGCTGCATAGTGTGGGTTGAAAGCGAGCCGGGTTATACATGCTGCATGTAAAAAATCTAAATACCAGATACGGTCCCATCCATGTGCTTAAGAATGTCTCTCTTCATGTAAATCAGGGAGAAATCGTGTCCATAATCGGGGCAAACGGTGCTGGCAAAACAACGCTTCTCGTTTCCATATCCGGCCTTATAACGCCTGTTTCAGGTGAGATCATCTTTGAAGGGCAGAGAATCAACGGCATATCGCCTGCCAAAATCGTATCACTGGGCATAGCGCATGCGCCAGAGGGCAGGCAGGTATTTTCACCCCTGACAGTCATGGAAAATCTCAGGCTTGGGGCCTTTGCCAGGAAGAAGGCATCCGAACAGGAAATAGAGGATGATATTGGCGAGGTCTTCAGCCTTTTTCCAAGGCTCAGGGAGAGACAGGACCAGACTGCCGGCACATTAAGTGGCGGCGAACAGCAGATGCTGGCAATAGGCAGGGCAATGATGGCAAAACCCAGGCTTCTTATGCTGGACGAACCCTCCCTGGGGCTTGCGCCAAAGCTGGTGGAGGTGATCATCAAGACCGTGGTGGATCTCAACAGTAAAGGAACAACCATCCTCCTCGTGGAGCAGAATGCAAGAAAGGCCCTGGAGATATCTCACCGGGCCTATGTCCTGGAGACAGGCCGTATTACCATACAGGGGCCTGCCAGTGAACTTGCTGAGGACAGCGAGATAAGAAGGGCATATCTTGGGAAAGACTACAGGGATATTTCGGAAAGGTAGGTACAGGGATGCAAAAAGACAGTGTTGAATACCTGGCTCCTGAACAGTGGATGCAGTGGCACACGGAACTGTTGCAAAGCACGGTGAACAGGGTATTTGCAAGGGTGCCATTTTACAGGGAGAGGATGAACAGGGCAGGAATAGCTCCGGAAGATATCGGTTCTGTAGAAGACATATCCAGGCTGCCCTTTACCACCAGGGACGATATCTCGGATAACTATCCATATGGCCTCTTTTCCGTACCCCTGCGTGATATAGTCCGGATACACGCACTCAGAAGCGGGCACGTGAACCCCGTTGCATGCGGCCTTACAGTGCAGGACCTCCACAGGAGAACCAAGCTCACCGCCAGGTTTCTGGGTAATGCCGGTGTCAGCGCAGATGATATAGTGCAGATATGCCTGGATCCAGGCATGGCCCTTCATGGTCAGGATATAAAAGAAGGAGCTGAAAATATCGGCGCCCTGGTTATCCCGCCGGATTTTGTCTCTGCTTTCACCAGGCTCAGGATCATGGTGGATTTCAAGACGACTGTACTGGTTACAACCCCTTCCTATGGCATGCACCTGATGCAGATATTCAGGGAAAAGAACATGCCCCTGGCTGCACTGAATCTCAAGACAGTTATCTTCATCGGTGAGACCTTGACCAGTGAGGCCAGGATGCTCTTTGAGCGGGAACTGGACGTGGACACCAGGGCTGCATACGGCATATTCGAGGCATCCGGCCCTTCCATGGCCTACGAATGCAAGTGCAAATGCGGCCTGCACATTGCCATGGATCAAGTTATCCCTGAGATAGTAGATCCCCGGACAGGTGATGTCATGCCAGAGGGCAGTGAGGGCGAACTGGTAATTACAACCCTGACGGCCAGAGCCAATCCCCTTATTCGCTTCCGAACAGGTGATATTACCTCAATAACCAGAAAGACATGCGTATGTGGCAGAACCACATGGCGGATGATGCCGGTGCAGGCCAGGTGCGACAATCTCATCACTGTCAGGGGTATCAAGATTTCAAAGGATCAGGTACAAAGATTGATAGCAGACAGGACAATGGGACATGAGTTGCCATTTCTCCTGGTGCTTCACAAGTGGAAACACCTTACGAAGATAGAAGTCCTGATAGCCATTGATGAGGCCATATTCACAGGCAGCCTCCCGCAGCTTCACCGCTGGATAAGAAAAACCGAAGAGATATTCCATGAAGCCCTGGGCATCGCTTGCAGGATAAGACCCGTAGAATACGAAACCATAGAGCCGTGCATTAGGGGCAACAGGTTTGCGATAGACTATGAGGAATTCCAGGCTGGTTGCTGAAGGCTGACAAGGAATTTCCAGTGAGTTCCTCTGAAAATATCCGGCTGCATATCATTACAGCAATGTTCTGGCTGGCAGCGGCCTTTATCCTGTTCTACATGCTGGGCCACAGAAGCCTGTGGGGCTCTGAGGGAAGATGGGCGGAAGTTACAAGGGAAATGCTCCTCTTCCAGGATTTTTTTCATCCCCAGATAAACGGTCAGCCCTATTTCGACAAACCCCTGCTCACTTACTGGGCGATAATTCCTGCATCATGGGTCTCTGGTGGCCTGAATGAACTGGCATGCAGACTGCCCAGCGCAATAGCAGGCATAGCCACCCTCTGGGGCATCATGTACCTGGGGAAAAGGCTGTCAGGCAACAGGGCAGGGCTTCTGGCAGGCGGTTTGCTCCTTGCCTCCTGGGGCTTCTGTTTCTGGTCAAGGACCGCAGCCGCTGACTCGGAAAACATGGCCGTTATAGTGCTGGCGCTATGCTGTTATTTCAGGTTTCGACATAAGCCAGGATTCTATCCATACCTGGCATTTTATCTCATATGCGCAATAGGCGCACATTTCAAGGGCCTTACTGCCATAGCAGTGCCTGTTGTGGCCCTGCTGCCCGATATGCTGAGAAAAGGGCGCTGGAAAACCCATGTAAACATGGCCAACATCGTGGCAATGGCCCTGGCAGCCCTGATATATGTCCTGCCATTTGCCTATGCTGCAATGACTGCAAAGGGATACTCGGAAAACGGCCTTACGCTTGCCTTAAGGGAAAATGTTATCAGGTTCTTCAAGGCATTTGACCATCAGGATCCGTTCTATTGCTACATATATTACCTGCCATTCCTGATGTTTCCATGGATATTCTTGGCCATCGCCGCCCTGTACGACAGGATAAGAAATTTCAGGCTCCTGGATGAAGGCCAACAGTGGATAGCCCTGGCGCTTCTGTCTATATTTCTCCTCTTTTCCCTGTCAACTTCAAGGAGGAGTTATTACATACTCCCTGCGGTACCTTTTTTATCCCTGTTCATGGCAGATTTTATCATGCACCCCGGGAACCAGCGCACCAAGACCCTGGCCATTTCATGCCAGGAAATATTCCTGTTTCTAATAGCAGTTGTAGAGACGGCAAGCCCGGCCATCTGGCCTCTGTCGGAAAAGTTTACAGGCTTTGCAGCGCCACTATCTCTCCAGGTCAGCACGGCACTTATCGGCGTCTTTGCGCTCCTGTTCATGGGCGCAGGGCGTATTGCCTGGCTATGGCCCGGGAAAACTGTCTCTGTTGAAACCAGGAGGATGATTTCCATGGTGATATGCGCCTCTGTTCTGCTTGGAGGCTTCTTCTGTTTTCAGCAGAACAGCCTGGAGGTTTACAGGAGCAAGAAGCCCTTCATCTTGAAACTCAAAACAATGATTCCAGGCATACCTCCAGAGAAAATAGGGCTATCCAAGATCATGGCAGGGGTGGTTTTCTATCTTGACATGCCCAGGCCTGTAAAAGACGTGGGGAAGAGGGAAAATCTCATGAAATTCCTGGATCAGCATGGACGAAAGGTGATAATAGCCAGGAAAAAGGACAGTCACAAGGTACTGCCTTTTCTTACCAGGGAGCAGTCCTCGCTGATTCTTTCTGCGCCGGAGTATCCATGGAGCAAGCGCAATCGCTATGGGTTAGAAGCCTGGGAAATCCGCTAAACGCTCATGAATAAGTTTTTTCACCCTCATTCATGAAAATAATGCTTATAAAAGAAGTGCAGGAGCGGGTATCGCAATGGTCGAACTGTTTTTAAAGGATATCGAAATTGACCATGACAGACGACACCTTTGATATGATCTATCTTCCCAATATCAGACGATATTTTCCGCCTCATAAAGTGATGTCGTATAGCATGATCAGATACATGAGCTTTTCCATATCATCTTGCCACCAGAAAGGCTGACGGAAAACCGTTTCTTTCTATATACATCTCAAATTTTTTTGCCTCTGCGTAGTCATTTGGGGCGTCTACCTGCACCTTGTAAAAGAGCTGTCCGTTGGTATAACCTTTGGCCACTGTTATCAGCTTGAACCGGCTGCAAAGGCGGTCCCGCAGTGCGTAGGCGTTTGCAGGGTTGGTAAATGCGCCTATCTGCACGTAAAAATCACCATGCCTGAAGTCTGGATGATGTGCGAAATTGAGATGGCCGCTGATTTTATGGGCTTCTCCCAGGGCAGTGATCCTCACCCTGGCTGTCCCTGAGCCTATTATGCCCAGTCTTCTGGCTGCTGCATAGCTAAGATCTATGATCCTGTTTCTCACAAAAGGCCCTCGATCATTGATGCGGACTACTGCGGATTTGCCGTTATCGAGGTTTTCCACCAGAACAGGGGTGTTCATCGGGAGTATTTTGTGGGCTGCAGTGAGGGCATACATATTATATGTTTCGCCGCTGGCGGTCTTCCGGCCGTGAAAATGTGGTCCGTACCAGGAGGCATAACCTTCTTCCTGGAATCCCTCGGCAGATGGCAGGGGATAATATGTTTTACCATTCACCCGGTAGGGCTTGTATGTTCCATGCAGATGCCTTCCAGAAGGTGGAGCATGCTTATGCCCGCAGCTGCACAGGGCTGTTACAAGTGAAACAGCCATTATGAAGCAGAGGAAATTTTTGAAGTTCATATAAAAATTTGCAGTAGAATTTTTTTCTGTTCTGGTCAATAATAGCCAAGCCATTTAACCTGTAACAGGGTTTTCCAGCAAGGATTGTGCCTTAAAAAAATAAATGCTCAGGCTGAAGGATATTCTCTCCGGCCATTTATGGCAATCTAAGTGAAAGGTCAGGCTTCATGAAGATTTACATGGATTTTAATGCAACTACTCCGGTGCTGCCAGAAGTGTCAGAGACCGTGGCGGATGCCATGCAGAACGCGTGGGGCAACCCGAGTTCCGGTCACGAGCTGGGAACAAAGGCCAGGGGCATGCTGGACAAGGCGCGTATGCGTATCGCTTCCTTGATCAATGCCGAGCCCGATGAAATTGTATTTACCAGCGGCGGCACCGAGTCAAACAACCTGGCCATCATTGGCTGTGTACAGGCCCGCAGGCACAGAGGCAGTCACCTGGTTACCACCAGGATTGAGCATCCATCTGTGTTGAATCCTTTTCTTCACCTCCTGGAACATGGTTGGAAAGTGGATTTCGCTTCTCCTGACCTTACGGGTATTGTAGCAGTTGATGCAGTGGAAAGGCTGATCCGGACGGATACTGTAATGGTTTCGGTCATGCTTGCCAACAACGAGACCGGTGCAATACAGCCTGTAAAGGAAATCGCTGGCCTGTGCAGGCAGAAAGGGATTATTATCCATGCCGATGCTGCACAGGCTGTCGGAAAGATGCCCGTGGATGTAAGGGCTCTCGGGATCGACCTCATGACCATTGCGGGGCATAAACTTTACGCGCCAAAGGGCATTGGAGCACTGTTTGTAAGAAAGGGTGTAGAAATTGACAATATACTGTACGGGGCAGGCCAGGAGAGAGGGATTAGGCCAGGGACCGAGCCGGTACCCCTTGCCTGCGGGCTTGGCATGGCCTGTAAACTGATGCAGGAAGAAGGCTCCCATGCCAGGGACAGGATAGCCGGCCTGCGTGATAAGATGTATTCCATCATGAAAGACATGTTTCCCGGCATGGTGCGTTTCGTGCCGCCGGATATGACCTTGGCCAATACGCTTGCAGTGTCTTTCCCCGGCCTGGAAGGTGCGGCAATCCTTGCAAGGGCAGGGGATGTTATGGCTTCAACAGGAGCTGCCTGCCATGACAGGAGTGTCAAAGTGTCCCATGTGCTGAGTGCCATGGGGATAGACGATACTACTGCCATGGGCATGATACGCCTGAGCCTGGGAATTATGACCACGGGGCAAGAGGTAAGCAGGGCTGCGGAATCCATTGCAGCGGCTGCCATGGACTTGGAAAACGAGAGGAGAGGGAATGGATTTCATTGACCTCAAGCGGCAGTACCGGGCCTACAGGCAGGAGATAGACCAGGCAGTTTCGGCAGTGATCCAGTCCGGCAGGTTCATCCTCGGGGAAGAAGTCAGTCTCCTGGAGCAGGAGCTGGCCGAGTTTACAGGTGCAGGTAGCGCAGTGGCGGTTTCATCCGGCACGGATGCCCTTATCGTGGCTCTGATGGCAGCCGAGGCAGGGCCGGGGCAGGAGATAATAACCACTCCGTTTACATTCATAGCGACTGCCGAGGCCATAGCACTGTCAGGCGCAAGGCCTCTGTTCGTTGACATTGATCCAAAGACATTCAATATGGATGTTAACAGGCTTGCCGAACTGCTGGAGGCTCGGAGCAGGCGGGGCCGGATGCCTTCAGGCATCATTCCCGTTAGCCTGTTCGGGCTCTGCGCAGACATGGACAGGATAAACAGCCTGGCACAGAAACACGGGCTTTTTGTATTGGAGGATGCCTGTCAGTCCATGGGTGCCACGTATGGGAAACGTCTTTCCTGCAACCTCAGCAGCATGGCAGCCACGTCATTCTTTCCATCCAAGCCCCTGGGAGGTTACGGTGACGGCGGAATGGCCTTCTTCTCTGATCCTGATCTTGCAGGCAGGGCAAGGTGTTTGAGGGTTCATGGTGAGACTTCAAGGTACAGGCATGAGTACATAGGCTTGAATGCCAGGCTGGATGCCATCCAGGCAGCAGTTTTGAGGGTAAAGCTGAGGCATTTCCCCAACGAGATAGAGGCAAGGCAGAGGGCAGCAGACCGTTATTCTTCACTTCTGGAGTCGTTTCGGGAGCATGTTGCTGTTCCGGAGGTGCCAGAGGATTACAAGAGCGTGTTTGCCCAGTACACTGTGAGGATCAAGGGAGGCATACGGGACAGGGTTGCGGCATTTATGAATTCCATGCAAGTTCCTACAGCGGTTCATTACCCTGTGCCCATACACCTGCAAAAGGCGTTCGCCTTCCTGGGGTACAGGCAGGGAGATTTTCCAGAGGCGGAAAGGGCGTGTCAGGAGGTGTTGAGCCTGCCCATGCATGCCCTGATAGAAGAATCCGAGCAGGAACAGGTGATTGCAGCCATGCGTGCCGCATTGGAACACCTAAAAAAGATATAGCATAACAGGAGAACAGATAGATGCTTGAAAGATATTCCAGACCGGAGATGAAGGAAATATGGACAGAAAACAACAAGTACCGCACCTGGCTGAAGGTAGAGATCCTTGCAGCAGAGGCCTGGGCAGAGCTTGGGGTAGTGCCGGAAGATGCAGCCCGGGAGATAAGGGAGAAGGCTGATTTTAACGAGAAGAGGATACTGGAGATAGAAAAAGAGACAAGGCATGACGTTATTGCCTTCCTGACCAACGTGGCAGAATACGTTGGCCCAGCTGCCAGATACCTGCACTGGGGCCTGACTTCCTCCGATATGCTGGATACTGCTCAGGCAGTGCGTATGCGCGATTCCATGAACATTGTAATAGATGATGTGAAGCAGGTGATCGAGACCTTGAAGGTCAGGGCCATGGAGCATAAGGACACGGTAATGATAGGCCGGTCTCATGGTATCCATGCAGAGCCAATCACCTTTGGCCTCAAGCTCGCCATCTGGTACGACGAGATGAAGAGAAACCTCAAGAGGCTGGAGGCTGCGCGTGATACCATTGCCACAGGCAAGATATCAGGGGCAGTGGGTACTTTTGCCAACGTGGACCCCAGGGTAGAGGCCTATGTCTGTGAAAAGCTCGGCCTGAAACCAGCTCCTGTATCCAACCAGATAGTGCAAAGGGACAGATACGCAGAGGTCTTTACCAGCCTTGCCATACTTGCCAGCACGGTTGAAAAGATCGCTACGGAGATCCGGCATCTCCAGAGAACAGAGGTGCTTGAGGCAGAAGAATTCTTCAGAAAGGGTCAGAAGGGCTCCTCCGCCATGCCGCACAAGAGAAATCCCATACTGTCAGAGAATCTCTGCGGCCTGGCAAGGCAGGTGCGCTGCTACTGCGTGCCCGCCCTGGAGAACGTGCCTTTGTGGCATGAAAGGGATATAAGCCATTCATCCGTGGAACGTTTTATATGCCCAGATGGATTCATAACCACAGATTTTATGCTTGCAAGGCTCAATGGTCTTATCGGAAAACTCGTAGTTTACCCAGAAAATATGAAGAAGAATCTCAACATGCTCAAGGGGCTTATCTTTTCACAGCAGGTGCTGCTGGAGCTGACCCAGAAAGGAGTAAGCCGTGAGGAGTCCTACCGCATGGTCCAGCGCTGCGCTATGGAGGTATGGGAAGGAAAGGGCACATTCAAGGAAAGGCTTCTCGCAGATACCGAGCTCATGAAACACTTTTCTTCAGAAGAGATAGACAGGATCTTTGACGTGAGTTATCACCTGAAGCATGTTGACACAATCTTCAACAGGGTGTTTGGCACCGGGGAGACAGGCTGATGGATGAAAAACAGGCGCTGAAACAGATCATACTGGAGCGTTCATACAGGGAGGGGACGTTTAAGCTTACTTCCGGCAGGATGAGTGACTTTTACATAGACTGCAAGCAGACCACTCTCTCCGCCCAGGGGGCATACCTGTGTGGCAGGCTGTTTTACAACATGATAAAGGATATAGATGGAATCTGTGCAGTAGGAGGCATGACCCTCGGCGCCGATCCCCTTGTCACTGCAGTTTCCATAGTAAGCTATTTGGAGAATGCGCCGGTTCCTGCCTTCATTATCAGAAAGGAGCCCAAGGGGCATGGAACGGGTTCCTGGATAGAGGGCAAGTCCAACATCCCTGAAGGCGGGCTGGTAGCCCTTCTGGAAGACGTGGTAACAACAGGGGGTACTCTTATAAAGGCCATAGACCGTACCAGGCATGAGGGCTTTAAGGTAGGCGCTGTGCTCACCGTGGTGGATAGGCAGGAGGGCGGTGCCGAACTGCTCAAGGAGCATGGTTTCGACCTGAAGGCCATCTTTACCAGGAATGAACTCAAATCGAATTAGGGAACGGCTATTTCATAGCGTTAGCTCAGGAACCTTTACAGGCAACCGTAGGCCCTGCGGTTGCCCGAAGACATGAATTCAAACTCTGCTCCACGCCCTCGTCAGGCTATCCTGTCTTTCTACTAATGGCCCATGCGGGCATGGCCTGTGAACGCATAACCGCGGCCATCACCCGCAGCCTTGAAGACAAAAGCCCCATACAGGCAATCCTTGATCCTTACAACCCTGCTGGTTCAACCATGCACGTCAACTTCAACATCTCCAGGAGCCTGAGGTGGAAGACCGCGCCTGGCAAGTGCCATGTAAACTGTTGCATACTGGACAGCGACTGGGAAGCAGGGTTCTGCCGCGTAATCGAGGGACACCCCGGCGTCATTTCCTATGTGAAGAACCACGGCCTTGGTTTTGATGTCCAGTACCGCAGTGGAACTTAGAGATGTTTTCCAGATGGCCCCTGACTTAGCTCAAAAAACAGTTGGATGAAATGGCCACCAATAAAGATTGTTGATGGCATGAAAGCTCCGAAAGGTGGCGTGACTGTAAAAAGAAAATTGCTCCAAGGGGCTGTCCAAGAATAAGTTGGATGATAGCGCGCCCAGATTCAGGGTTTAGTTTTATGGCACGTTACGTGAATGGTATTGTTTTTTCGCTCATGATGAATAATTTCTTGTTTTTCTAAGGCTCGCTCTGCCAAAATCGCTGAACTCGCTCGTTCCTCGCTCAAACAAACGCGATTTTTGTGGCGACGCTTCACCAATAAAAACTACGAAATTCTTCAAAATCGCTGTAAAATAAGACCATCCACTTACGCTGAACTACTAGTGTCATGTCAACCTTGTACTGTCGCATAAAAAACGGTAAACTTTTTCATAATCAATCATGGAGGTTTGCACATGAAGAAGTTTACAGTGACATTGACTGCAGAAGAACGAG
>JALWYO010000130.1:11363-33796 GCA_026992735.1 Deltaproteobacteria bacterium | reverse complement strand
ATATGGATGTGGACATAACAGAGACCTCCTTTTATTTGATTAGACTCAAATAATTTGTCTCTGTTTATGTCCACTTTCAAGTCTCTAATTGGAATCGGGTACTCATATGCCGGAAGAACCACTTTTTTGCTCAAAAGCATGGTGTAGTCACTCACCACAGAGTGCAGATTACTATTGATGGCTTCAAGCTGATCAGTAACCGCCATGAACTGATGAGAATAAGCCCTTGAAAGCTCTTCCAGTTGACGCTGGTAGGCAAGAAAAGACTCAAACTTGTCTATTGCAAATGGTGGCTTGCCAGGATCAGGAGCAGAAGGCAGGCTGTCGACAGGATTTTTCTTGAGCTCTGATATAATCTTGAGATGCTGAAGGGACAGGTTCTGGAAGTATTGCAACGCCTGTTCAAGAATCTGGGCTTTCTCCTGATCTTTCTCCTGCAGAAATAGTCGCCTGACATAGAGTGCAATCTGCTGCGTTAGTTCTTCCCTCTTTTTTAAAAATGCTTCAATATCCGTTAAGCTGCCATGGAACAGCCCGGGTTCAACAATATTAACAATAGCGGGAAATTGCGGGATATCTGCCGCATAGACATTTTTGAAACCCGAACATAAGGACAGAAAAATGGGCAAGGCCAGGAACAAATTGAACCAGCCAGAAAATTTATTTACAGGAGAAATCATTTAACCTACCGCTACCATTATCACACATTGAGATGAAAAAATTATATTGGGGAAGAATACCTTGTGGGATTTTTCCTCCAGGCATTACGCACAGGAATAAAAGCGTTTCAGCACGTAGCATGCCAACGGCAACAAGTCAACAGAATAGCCTGAAACCATGCAATGTTTTTTCTTCATCATGGAGAAAATATATTTCAGAAAACAATGATAATGCCGTATTTAGCAACTGCTTTCTTGACCGGCCCTGAAAACCTTTCTATAACTGCCATTATCCTGAAAAAGGAGGCATTATTTAATGAAGGCCCTTGTTTTGAGCGGTGGCAAAGGCACCAGGCTGCGGCCTCTTACCCATACTATAGCTAAACAGCTTGTTCCTGTTGCCAACAGGCCGATACTCGGCTATGTAATGAATCATCTTCAGGATGCCGGAATAAAAGAGACAGGTGTAATTGTGGCCCCGGAAACCATGGACGAGGTAAAAAAATACCTTGGTGATGGCAGCCACTGGAACCTGGAGATAACCTACATCACCCAGGAGCAGCCCCTCGGCCTGGCCCACGCTGTAAAGACAGCCAGAATGTTCCTGGGAGATGATTCCTTTGTCATGTATCTCGGAGACAATCTTCTGGGCAGCGGCATCTCATCTGCTGTCAAGGCATTCCAGGAAGGTGAAACTGACTGCAGGATATTCCTGAAAAAGGTGTCTGATCCCAGGGCATTCGGGGTTGCAGAGCTGGATGAGCAGGGAAACATCATCCGCCTGGTTGAAAAGCCAAAAATTCCTCCGTCCGACCTTGCCCTGGTAGGAGTTTACCTGTTTTCCAGGGCCATTCACGATGCCATCGACACCATCAAGCCTTCCTGGCGCGGGGAACTGGAAATCACGGATGCCATCCAGGCATTGATACAAGCTGGTGGCCATGTCAAAGGCGAAATCCTTGATAGCTGGTGGCTTGACACAGGGAAAAAGGACGATTTTCTCGCAGCTAATACAACAGTCCTCGACCAATACATTAAACGCATTATTAAGGGCTCAACAGATACAGAGAGCACGATAGAGGGCCGTGTAGAAATAGAGGAAGGTGCTAAAATAACAAAAAGCACTATCAGGGGGCCGGTAGTCATAGGAAAAGGAGCAGTGATAGACAATTCATTCATAGGGCCTTACAGCAGCATAGGAGATAATACATTTATAAAGGACTCTGTGATAGAACATGTCGTTATACTGAAAAACTCCAGGGTGGAAGGGGTGATCAGGCTGGAGGACAGCCTCATTGGCAGAAATGCCAGGGTAACAAAGGGGAAAAGGCTCAGAGGGGCGCTCCGGCTGATGATAGGAGATCATAGTCAGGTCGAGATATGATCCCGGATAATTGCCTTTTAACCGCATACAGATTTAAACCCTATAGAATTGAATCGCTCATAGAGAAACAGTTACAATTTTTTGCAACATTTTTTCTTTATTAATCTTATTTTTTGCTATAGAATAGGAAAACCTTCCAGAGGTTACAGTTTGAATTCGGCTTCAGAAAGCTCCCTGAGATGAATGTCTTCTCTCGAGACTCTGGCCGGGGCCATTTGTACTTTTGGGGTATCATCAGTTTTTTGAAAGGAGTACTGGTTTAAATGGCAGAAGGTAAGGTAAAATGGTTCAATGACAAGAAGGGGTATGGTTTCATTGAGATTGAAGGTCAGTCGGATGTATTTGTCCACTACTCGGGCATCAATTCTGACGGCTTCAAGTCACTCAAGGAGGGGGAGTCTGTTACTTTTGACATTGAAGAAACGAGCAGAGGGCCACAGGCCGTGAATGTTCAAAAGGCCTGATAGATTAACACAACTGGGAAAAAACAAAGGCGTCTGGAATCCAGGCGCCTTTTTTAGTCGTAAACGCTCGCAGGGCACCGCATCTGCCGTGTTGGCGGGCGCTTGAAGTACAGGGAGTACGACTACACGCCCGCCGCCTTGCATCTGCGGCACTCTGCGAGTGCTTACAGAATGAGAATATATACAGTAAAGCCCATTGGAACCCGTGATCAGTTACTTTTAGTCTGTATCAAGCCATACGGACAAACCTTGTCCCAGGCCCGGCAATCCCTGAATTATACGGCTTCATCGAGATTCACTACGGTACAGGTCATGGTATGTTTTATGGCATCTATACCTTGCAGCCTCTTCATCACCATGTGAGACAGGGACTCGTGTGAGTCTGTCTCTACCTGGGCGATGATGTCATAAGGCCCCATGATAACATCGATATGCCTGGTTTCATCCATTTCTTTAAGTTTTTTCACCACATCGGTAGTCTTCCCAATCTGGGTATTTATCAGGATATAGGCCTTAAGAGACATGTCTTCTCCTCCTTCTTTTCCTTTCTATAATCATGTCGGCAATTACGTCCAGGCCAAATCTCAGCAGCAGCCCTGCAGTAATCCAGAACGCCGGTCTTGAAAATATACCGGGTTTCGATCTGTTCATGCCATAGATCCTTTCAGCTTGTTTCAGTACTGCAGGCATTTCCAGTACTGCCACATGCCAGGCAGCCACCCTGGAAGAGCTTTTTATTCACCCAGCGCATACCGTATTTCAGGAGTTCCTTTTCATCTTGAGATATGAGCTCTATTACCGCAGGGTCCTCCATGTAACGTTCCAGGTTTGGGCCTTCCAGGAAGTTCTGCCTGAATGAATCCACATCGTAGCAGCCCATGTAGAATATTTCTATCTGGTCCGCCGTCAGGGTCTTGATTCCGGCCTCTGTCTTGGCCTGGAGTAGCTCTCCGAATAAGTCATTCATCTCATTGTATTCATCAAGCCCTTCATTCTGTTTCCATTCCCTGACAGTCCATTCCCGGCCGTCCTTGAAACCGAGGCAATCGGGCTCTCTGACGATAAAGAAAAACTCTTCCACGCCCTCCATATCCTTGCTGCGCCTTGCCATCCGGGCAAGTGGATATGTCCTGCATGCCCCTGGCCTTGCATCATAGATGGTGCAACCCTTGCCCTCTTCCAAGAATGGACACTTGAGATAAGGCCCTTCCATCTTGAGCATTATCACTGGCAGACCTGACTCAAACCCTACATGCACTGATGTATATTGCTTGAGAAATTCACCAGATGTTATGCCAAGGCGATTCTTGAGAATCAGGATATCATAAGGCATGAGCAGCAGATTAAGATCGTGACAACAGTTTGTAAAACATTTCTTTTCAGGCGTGCAGGAAAAGCTGAACGTATCATCATCAGTCAATTTCCTGGACGCGTCCATATATGCTTCTATTTCTTCAGACATCTTGCATTGCTCCTTTGTATCGAGAGACATCAATCAATGATCACAATCGTCACAGCCTCGTCAAGCCTCAACCGCAAAGGCAACGAGGCCGGTCAGATGATGGAAATAAAGACAGTGCTCAGGCGGAACGCCAGATTCTTCTCCAGGCCTCCTCTGAGATATATGTCATCTTCCACCCTTGTCATGATCTTGGTCATTATAACTTCAAAACCCATGTTAATGTAACCATTTTCTCCGGCCTTGTTGGTAATGAACAGCAAGCGGCCTGACTTATCCCTGTATGTCTTGAGACGCCAATCAACCTGTGCCAGATTGCTGTACAGCCTTTTCAGGCGCTCTCCATCTATCTGGCAACCTGTCAGAAAAGGTCTGCCTCCCGTACTATATGCCTCGTCTATACCCTTTTTCAGTCCCAGACATAGAATAAACACCCTGTCCTTTACAGGCGGAGCAGATGCAAATGCCTCGGTGAGAAGCCGGTGGGAGGCCTGGCCTTTAAACTCTGGATAGGTCGCATTGCCACCATGAAATATAAACTCAATATTCCGCTTGCGGCGTTCCATATCGGGTTCATAGCAGGGATTCTGGGCGTATAGCCTCCTGGTAAAATCTTCCAGCAGGCCATAATACTGAGAGACGTGAAAGGCGATAATTTTTACATCCGCACCGCATATGGTCTCCCTGCACTGCTTGCGCATACCGGGCGTGCATCCACACAGCACAAGCAACACAATGACAGGAAAAAACCTGCGAATATAAAATGGACTGCAATTAGACAAAGTTGCTGAGAACATAGTTTGAAATATAGCGGCCCCTTTCTGTCAGGGCTAGACATGTGCCATTCCTTCTGAATTCCATCAGTCCTCTCGCCTCCATGTCCGGTATTAGATCGCCATAATATTCTACCGGGTCCATGTTGTAGCTTTCTCTGAAATCCTGAATTGCCACGCCTCTGTTCATCCTCATGGCCATGACAAATGCTTCCCTGAATGCCGCCTCGAAATCCAATTCTTCGACTTCCTGGATGGGTGGTTTACCATTTTCAAGAGCGGCAATCCAGGAATCCAGCCTGATATCGTTTCTGATTCTTCTGCCTTTTATAAATGAACATGCCGAGCATCCAAGGCCAAGGTACTCTCTGCCCTGCCAGTAGCCAATATTGTGCCTGCACTCGTAGCCGGGAACAGCAAAGTTTGATATCTCGTACTGCCTTAAGCCACGGCTTTCCAGTATGGACTCTGCAAGCCTGGTAAAGGCAAGCCTGGTTTCCTGGTCAGGATAAACGGCCCTGCCGTTCCTGACGGCCTCTGACATTACTGTTCCATCTTCAAGGGTGAGTTCATAGCATGACACGTGAACAGGCATCAGAGCCAGGGCCCGCTCCAGTGACTGTTCCAGTGCCCCCATGTCCTGCCCCGGGATGGAATACATAAGATCAATGGAGATATTCTCAATACCAACTGTCCTGACTGAATTTACTGCGTCCAGCACCTGCCTGGAATCATGGACCCTGCCAAGGACATGAAGCATTCGGTCATCCATTGCCTGGACACCGATGCTTATCCTGTTGATCCCATACGGCTTGAGAACCTCAAGCCATTCCAAGGTCAGGGAATCAGGATTGCATTCCACAGTTCCCTCAAGGGCTGGTCCATGGGCAATGTGGAAATTGCTGTAAAGCCTTTCTATAATACGGCAAAGGTATTCATGGTGAACAAAAGACGGGGTTCCACCGCCTATGAACAGGCTGTCAAAATACATCTCCTTTATGGATGGCTCCCTAGCACGGAGCAGGATCTCCTGTTCCAGGGCATCGAAATACCGTTTAATGACTTCAGCAGGCGCTGGACATGAAACAAAGCCGCAGTAGCTGCACTTTTTCCTGCAGAACGGCACATGGACATAAAGTCCGGCCATGGTTTATTTTCTCCTGCCGCTGCAAAACAGGAATTTTTCCACGCTTTCGCTCCTGGAGCTTTTGGGCTTGAACAGCTTGACAATCCTGAAAACCCCCTGGAGTTCCTTCCGGAATGCAGGCAGGTCCTCTCCCTCGAAGACCTTGCAGAAAAAACTCCCCCTGTCACCCGTTACCTCCATGGCAATCATAAAGGCATGCCTGGCAAGGTCTATGGAGCGGAAGTGATCAAGGTCCTTTCTGCCGCTGGTGGCAGGAGCCATGTCACTGAGAACTACATCAAAACTCCCGAATTCCTGCCTGAATTCTGCAGGCTGCAGACTGAAAATATCCATCCTGGCGAATTCAACATTGAGACCGCCTGTCTTTAGACCATGAAGATCCACTGCCAATACCCGGCCATTCGGCCCTGCAATACCTGCCGCATACTTGGTCCAGGAACCGGGCGCAGCTCCAAGGTCAAGTATCTTATGGCCGGGCTTCAGAAAACCGAATTTTTTCTGGGCCTCCTGCAATTTGTAAACACTCCTGGCAGGATAGCCCTCCTTTTTTGCCTTGTGAAAATAATGATCCTGAACCTTTTTCATGATAGACAACTTTTTCAATCAGGGATAATTACATCTACTAAATGCATGGCCTTTATCTGCCTGCCAGTCCAAGCCGGGGAAGACATGGCCTGCTTCAGCCTCATGAGACAGCCTGAACAGGTTGTGCAAACCGCCTGCACATCCGGTTCTATGCCAGCCAGTGCCTGCTCCAAGATCTTTAATGATAGATCAGGCGTTGTAAAGCCGAAAAGCCCGCCCTGTCCGCAGCATCCAAGCACGCGATCCTGGAAATTCCCATCCCAAAAGGCCCTGAGAAACAGTAATGGCGCATCCGCCTGACCATAACCGAATCTCTGGTGACAAGGCATCTGGAGACACAGCTTCCCGCTGGCAGTCACCCTGGAAGGCTTCAAGAATTCCAGGGCGAAACAGCTGAATTCCATAACCCTGGAAGCAATATCTTCGGCAGCCTTTTTCTCAGCAGAATCCTGTTCAAACAGTAACGGCCATTTTTTTATCATTGAGGCACATGAGGCGCATCCTGTAAGGAGAATATCGAATTCTTCCGGCTCAAACGCCTCTATGTTACGCAGGACCACCTTTTTTGCCTGCCTAAAGGCCCCGGCTGAAAACGCAGGAAGCCCGCAGCATGTCTGTTCTGCAGGAACAACGAGCCGGTTGCCTGCAATGGCAGCAATCTTGCCGGGTATCTCAGGATACAGCATGTTTTGAGCACAGCCGGCAAATATAGCAACCCTCGGCAGGGCCTTTTTATTGCCGAGCTGCTCCGCTCTGCTGCAATATCTCCCTGCCCACCATGCTGCATTGGACAGAAACGGCTTCTCTGCAGGAGTGGGCATGGGACCTAGCATGCCTCCAACCCTGGCACAGAGCATGGACATCATTTCACTGGCAAACAGGTTATAAACCTGTACAGGCAATGTCCTGAAAAAGCCATGGCTGGCCCTTTCATTTCTGATCAGCGAGGACACATCAGCGCCAGATGTGCAGACTGCAGAACATGCACCACACTGCAGGCAGGCCTTGATTGTCTCCCTGACAAGCCTGTCCCGGGGTTTTACCTTTCCGGTTTTAAGCAAAAAATTCCTGCCCCGGGGAGAAAAACGCTCCTTTAGAGTCACGCCATAAACAGGGCACTGGCTCAGGCATGCTCCGCATCTTACACACTTATCATCCTGGATATTAGATGGCATTACAAGTCAGACCGTCACACAGCATCGGGAGCAGTACTGGCTGCAGGCAATATAAACCATAGAGCAAGCAGCGCATGGCCTAAACACAGCACATTATCCCGGATTATGCACCAAATGCAAATATCTCTGGATCAATGGCCGGAAATATGGGATTGGTCATCTCCAGATTCCTTACGCGGCACTGGTTCGACTGGCTTTTTCTATCCTTGTCCCAGTAGATAGATGCCAGGAGCCAGAATCTTTCCAGGTCCTCGAAATAGTATTCCTTCATCCTGTCCACGAAATGGCCGTTTGAGATGACAAAGGGAATATCACTGTTCATGGCCTGGAGCACCTCCCGCCCGGCCTGAGCCACTATCCTGCGGGCTATCTCGTCCTGTCTGGCCTGATCCCGCATGTCAGATGCCATGGCCACCAGTTCCCTTACAGCCTCGTGCGTATGCCTATGCATCCATGACACCGAGCCATACATCCACTTGTCAAAGGTGCCCTTGTCACCCCAGGAAGATGGATTCAGAAAGACCTCCTGGTTCCTGGGATAACGCTTAAGATAGCTGCTGGGCGTAACCAGCTCCGTCTCATTCTGATTGTAATACAGCTTTTTAAGCAGGAAATACAGAAAATCCGTTCCCTCAAACCAGTGATGGCCAAAAAGCTCCGCATCGTACATTGCTACCACCAGAGGTTTTTTCCAGAACCAGTTCTTTATGTACCTGAACCTGAAATTTCTCGCCTCCATGAAATGCTGGGCATGCCTTGCAGCCTTTTCCAGCGCCCACTGCCTGACATATGGCTCCTTGTAGTCGTTTGTCCTGGTGGTTATGCGGTTGTAGCGGAGCGGTCCTCCCTTGAAATGGAAATCCAGGTAGTCAGGATCTCCGGGATAACCCTCCTCTCCGCTCCATACCTGCTTGCCTGTCTCAGGGTCCCTGGCAAATGCAGCTACATCACTCCCCTTGACATAGACAGGCGCATGAGTCCCGAAAGCAGCAGGGCAGTCCGCCAGGGTGACTGCATGAGTCTCGGTAAAAAAATATCTCAGCCCGGCTCTTTCCACGTATTTCTCTATACCGGGCACATAGGCACATTCAGGAAGCCAGATACCAATGGGAGCGCTACCAAAAGTATCCTCGTAATCAAGCACCGCCGTTTCTATCTGCCCCCTGACAGCCTCCGGGAAGGCGGTATGAAACGGCAAAAAACCATGTGTAGCACCACAGGTGGAAATCTCTATATAGCCATGTTCCTGGAAATGCCTGAATGCCCTGGTCAGATCACAATCATAATTGAGAAAACAATCTTTTATTTCCTGGAAACGGTGAAGGTGCATCCATGCAGTATCATGGTACTGCATGTCCTGCCGCCTTGTCCTGTCCACCTCTGCCCTTGCCAGGTTTATGTGTGCATCGATGTAGTGTAAAAACTCCTCCTGCAGCAGGCTGTCTCTCATCATATTTGACAGTGTTGGAGATATATCCATGGAGATGCGGAAATCCACACCCTCGGCCACCAGCTTTTCAAACATGAGGATCAGGGGCACATAGGTGTCCTTGACTGCCTCGTGAAACCATTCCGGGGGGAAACCCAGGGGTTGCCAGAAGCCTGTATCGCCATATGAGACCCGCTTGCGGAAATATGGCAGGTGTGCATGCAGATGGATGATCAGAAGACCAATAGAATTTTCAGCAGTACCCATGACAGATTCAAGTTTCCTGTTTGCAGGATGGCTGAAGCCCTGATGCACCTCCCTGTACTGGACAGGGTTATTCCCTGGAGAAAGCCTTGGTGTCTGAATGGAATTGGAGATCGCTGTGATATCCAGAAGTTCTCCGCCAGATACGGCTATGAGCTGAACCCTGAAGACCTTGTCAGGTTCCAGGTCAAGATACCAGTTGTCTGACAGACCAAGATGCACCTCGACATCCTTGTGCATCTTGTGAAACAGCTCCCCTGCCCATTCCTCGTATATCTTTATGTATGTCCTGACCTCGGAGCCGGTCCCCCTTGCAAATTTCTCCAGCTTCCTGGCAAGCCGTTCCCTGTCAACATGCCAGTAGGCATAACCCCTGTATTCATCTATCGGGATCAGCACAATCTGGTCCGGTTTAACCGGTACAGAAGCTATAGTAGATGCAATAAGCTCGTGTTGTATGCCATTCGGCAAATTCAAGTAGATCACGGCCTGGTATGCCTTGCCGTCTGAAAGGTCGGTAAAAAGCCAGTCATGGGTACCTGCTACCAGCTTTCCACCCTGGCCTTCCACCTGCCCTCTGCCTTTTGCCCCGTATTCAAACAGCCTTATCTCAAGCTCTATATCATCCCAATAGCAGTTCTGGGGAGCCAGCACATCATTACCTATACGCTCCCATTCGCGCCCGGTTATACGCCACCATGCACGGAGCTGCACTGTATCCTCTTCCCATACCTCGCGCTTCAATTCCATATAGGCAGCATCTGCAGGAATCTCTATCCTGGAAGAAAATAACTCTGCAATTATATCAGGCTCCCTGAAATCCAGAGAAAATATTACTTTGAGGACTGCCGGCTCATGAAAATCATTGTTTGCACTGCTCAACTCATCTTCTGAACTTCTCCTGACTACTGCGAGATTGACCTTATGAAGAGAGCCCATTAACACCGCATAGTCAGAAAGACCAACCTCGATCCACTCTTCCTCGGGGAGATCAAGCTGCTGGCCTGACTTTCTTACACAGTGCACAAAGAGATCCACTTCACTGGACCAGTCAACACCAGAGGCCCTCTCCACCTCGTTCCTGACCCTCTCCCAATCAATATCCGACCAGGTAAGATGATGCCTCAATTCGTTTTCCGATATAAGGTTTACCTTGGGTGTGTACTCGCAGTCCGTAGCCATGTACAGCTTGAAATGTTCCCTGGTAACTATTATGAAATCAAACTCTCCACTGTGGGCGATGTAGAATTCCGTAGAGTGCAAATCTGTACACTTCTTCTCAAATACCGGGTGATCTTCTCCAGGTCTCAACACCTGAATCCAGAGATCCTCCATCGCAATGTTTACGCGACTGGAAATTGTCTCGTCCCATGAGGCCTGCACAAGGTCTCCTGAGACCCTTACATGGCAATGGTCAAAATTGTAATCCCTGCAATGAACAGCAGAAATCAACGGAAGAGAGAAAGGCATATCGTTTTCCCCAAATTTTCAATCAATCTATTATCCCAGGCTTGATGTCACATCATAATTTTAATAACACCAGTGATCCTGGAAAATATGACTGCAATTTAATCACAAACAATCGAGGTCTCCCAAAAATATTATCAAAACGAGCATAAGCCCAAAAATAAAGCAGTTATGTAAAGATAACAAGCTGGAAGGCTCCATGATCTCCATACTCAAGTACCTTGCAAAGCAAGTAGTTACATGCCCTTTTAACGCATGCAACCCCTGAGATACACCACATTTTCAGGATTGCCCTATAATCAGTTATGGTAACACATTAGTTCAAAAAAGAACTGTTTAGCTATTTGATTTCTGAATATCAAACAGGGAAAAAGGAAACAGACCGGGAAGAGATGCCTTAAAATCCATTATCTCCTGCCTAGTAGGATGCAGCAGCACCAGCCTGCCGGAATGAAGAGCTATTCCCCTGCCCTGCAAGAACCTGTCTCTGCTGGCGTATTTTATATCGCCGAATATTGGACAGTTCAGGCTGGCCATATGTACCCTCAACTGATGAGGCCTGCCTGTGACAGGCCTGAGACGGAAGAGGCAATATGGGCCAGATCGCTGCAATACTGACCAGTCTGTAACTGCGAGTTTGGCTCCAGGGTGCCCTTGTTCCACAATGGCGGAAACATTCCTGCGCCTGTCTTTTGACATGAAGTTTTCCATGCGTCCTGAATCTTTCCCTGGGCTGCAGCATGATACTGCAAAATATTCTTTTATGATGTTGCGCTCTCTCATCTGGGCAGAAAGCCTTGACGCTGCCTTGGAAGTCCTGGCAAAACATACCAGCCCGGATACAGGCCTGTCTATCCGGTGAACAACTGCCAGAAACACGTTTCCGGGCTTGCCCTTGGATTTCTTGATATAGGCCCTGCCCCAATCCAGCAGGGAAAAATCCCGGCTGGAATCAGGCACAACAGGCATTGCGGCAGGTTTGTTCAGTATCAGCAGATGATTATCCTGATATATTACATCCGGCATAGGGTAGGGTTTTTATGCTCCATGCAAGCAGGATCTGTTTATGATTTCAGGTCTTCTCCTGAAACCTATAATGACGGCCTGATAAAAATTTGAGAATTCATTTTCCTTTGTGAGTATTATATGATAAAAATTTTAATCTATCTTGCGGAGAAATTACAGAGTTTAATTGTTTGAAGAATATCCAGCGTTAATCCAACTGTATCTTGTATTGCGGTGATGGAGAAAGCCATTACTTCAACTAATAATCAGAATAATAAGGTAGAACTGCTCCAGAAACGCCTGCAGGAAAATACAGCTGCCATGGATTTCCTGCAGCAATTTTCTGAAGAGCTCCTTGCAATCTCGAATATGAACCAGCTCTTCAGGTTCTGCACCAGAAGTATCCAGAAAAGCCTTCAGCTGGACTTCGTTACCCTGCTGCAGTGGATTCCGGAATGCAAAAAACTCCTTATCAGGGAATGCATTGGCTTCCCTGAGGGAATTATAGATTCCTATTTTTTTGAACAGGGCCAGGGTCTTGCCTCTTATTCATTTTCCAGGAAAAAACCCGCAATAGTAGAAGATTTCCGCAAAGAAGACAGGTTTCAGGTCCCCGACCTGGTTTTGAAATACAACATACGTTCTGCCATTGCAGTTCCAATGCTCCGAAATAACGACGTGGCAGGCGTAATAATCGGCCATACCAGGGACAGACGCACATTCACTGATCTGCAAATGAAGGTCTTTCAGGCAATTGCAAACCAGTCTGCCGTAGCCATGCACTGTCTTGTCCATGATAGGATGATGCAGGAAACCCGTGAAAGATATTCCAGCATCTTCAACATGGTTCAGGAGGCGATACTGATATTTGATGCAGACACAGGCAAACTGCGAGAATCCAACAGGGCAGCATGCAGGCTCTTCATGGCATCCCGGGATGAGTTGATGACTACTGAGGCGATATCAAGATTCTCAAGCAAGGAAGAACCATACACCAGCGGCAAGATGCTCCACAGAATTCGACAAGCATGGAACACAGGGCCATTGACCTTCAGATGGCATTTAAGACGTTCAGACGGCAGCCTCTTCTGGTCAGAGATATCACTGTCACCTGTCAATATAGGTGACAACAGGCGGATCATAGCAGTAGTGCGTGACCTTACCGAGACCCTTGAGAGAGAAAGAGAAATAGCCCGCAAGGCCGCAGAATTCGAGGCAATATTCAATTCCATAAGGGATGTTGCAGTATTCATGGACCTTGGCAGGCACATTATCACCGTGAATACCGCTGGGCTCAATCTCACAGGATTTACCCTTAATGAAATCAGAGGACTCAATACCCGACATTTCTATGTCAATCCGGAGGACCACCAGATACTTGGGGAATATTTTTTTACCCTGGACGGACCCAGAACCAAGAAACCCTACAGGACCAGCCTACTAAAAAAAGACGGTTCACACCTGCCGGTTGAGATCATAGGCGGCCCTGTCAGATTAAACAATGGCGAGGTCATAGGCTATCTGGGCATTGCCAGGGACCTGTCTGAACGCATCACAATGGAGCAACAACTCCTATACGCTCAAAAACTCGAAAGCCTTGGTGTACTTGCAGGCGGAATAGCCCATGACTTCAACAATATCATGATGTCTGTCATGGGCAATGCCGACCTTGCGCTATCAAGCCTTCCTGCTGATTCCCCAGCATACAGAAACCTAAAGGCCATTACATCAGCAGCAAAAAAGGCCTCAGACCTATGTAAACAGATGCTTTCGTATTCAGGGCGCGGCAAATTCCAACTGCAGAAAACAGACATCAACAAGGTAATCACAGAAACCATCGAGATACTCCAACTTTCAATCACAAAAAAGGCAGAACTATTACTAAACCTTTCGCCAAAAGCCCCGATTGTAGATGCGGATCCGTCCCAAATGCAGCAGGTGGTCATGAACCTGATCATCAATGCATCAGAGGCAATTGATAAGGACAGAGGCGTTATAATTGTCTCTACAGTGCTTCGGGACTGTGACAATACCTATCTTAAGACATTTATAAGCACTGCTCCGCTTTCTCCAGGGCATTACTGTATCGTCAGGGTATCTGATTCAGGCTGTGGTATGAGCCAGTCTGTAAGGGAAAAGATATTCGATCCCTTTTTTACCACCAAATTTCAAGGACGGGGACTTGGAATGGCATCTGTTTTAGGTATCATACAAGGTCACAAGGGAGGGATAAAAATAGAGAGCAAGCCAGATGATGGCACTGACATAGAAGTCCTGCTGCCGGTTTCCGTCAACAGACAGGTCCGGGTGCCAAGGGCCAAAGTCAAGTAAATCCAGCCGGCCCATACTGTTCTGAAAGGCGCGGTACTGCTGGCAGGTGATGGGGAAAATTCCCTGGACACCATTTCCAACATGCTGAATCTACTGAATTTCTCTGTTATAACAGCCAGGGACGGCCACGAGGCAGTGAGTATATTTAGCCGCATAAAGGATTATATAGACATGGTAATCCTGGACATGAACATGCCTGGCATGGATGGCAGGGAAGCGGGCGGCAAGATGCTCGAAATGGATGCCAATGCCAGAATACTGCTTTCCGTAGATCACGATGCCAACAGGCCGAATCCTTCAGCCTGGGCCCTGCCCTTCAAGGCTATCATCCAAAAACCCTGCAGCCTTTCCCAGCTGAGAGAAACATTGGAAGATATCCTCAGCAAAAACACAAGACCAGTAAAGCACACGATGACAATAAAGAAACCGGAATGGATAGACCCATGAGATATTATCAGAACATTTCCCCCAAATCACGACTTGTGGCGCTTCTGCTCTGCCTGTTCTTCGGAGCCTTTGGCTTTCACCGGTTTTATGTAGGCAAGATTGGCACCGGGCTGCTGATGCTACTAACAATGGGAGGCTTCGGCATCTGGGTGCTGATAGATATCATACTCATTCTGACAGGCTCTTTTACCGATAGCGAGGGACGGGTACTGTTCAAGTGGCTTGAGCCAGGATCTATTTAATTCAACAGGTCCTGCCAGGCTTCTAACCGTCGGTTGCAGCTAGGCGTCATGAATATCCCTGAGTTTCGATATGCCTGTATTTCTCAGCATAAAAATTTTTTTCACATTCGACATTCCTGGATAGAAAAAACGTGCTACAATATCAAAAAATTTTCCAGGAAAGGTTGATATGATAGATCCTGCCTCCAAGACTTGCAAAGGCAAACACCCCATAAAATGCTACATGCGTTCACTCAAGGTAAAACTTATTTACAGTTTTGCCATTGTCTTCATAGTAACTGCCCTGTCATCCCTGGCCGCTATCTACTCCATTTCCAAAGTCGAGGACAAAATGGAGCTTGCAGAACTCCTGGATGTCCTGACACAGGAAATCCTCCTCGTGAGGCAGAAGGAAAAGAATTTCCTGCTGTATGGAAACGTACAGGAACTGGAAGAGGCAGAAAGCCTGCTGGCAGAGCTTGAAGGGCAGATCTCCGATCTTGACCCTGACAACATGCAGTATTTCCTTAATACTCCAAAGGAGATAGAGGAGTATAAGGCCCTTCTCAACAGGTTCACATCCAGGAGAGTCCAGAAGAAATACGAGGGTCAGCTCAAGCAGGCGCTCAGGCACCAGGGGCATCAGCTCATGAGCGAAATCATTAACACCACCAAGAATCTAAAGAATCACCTGGATGCACAGGTCCAGAGATACAAGGAGATATCTTTTCTTCTTCTCTGGATAGCCATACCAATAGGCCTGCTCCTCTGCCTGTTCCTGGCAGAATGGATATTGGAACCCATAGAATACGTCAGGAAAAAGGCTGTAAAGGTGATGAGCGGAGAGCTCAAGGCTATCCCTGTGGAACCTGTTACCAACAAATGCCTTGAGTGCGACGGGCTGGTACGCTCAATCAACAAGATGCTCGAGACCATTGAGTCAAAGCAGCAGCAGCTTGTCCAGTCCGAAAAGCTGGCGGCCATAGGCAAGGTCACGGCCGGCATTGCCCATGAGATAAACAATCCCCTCAACAACATCAACCTTACTGCCGAAGTGCTCCTGGAAGACATGGTGGGCATGTCTCCGGAAGAAAGACAGGAATTCATAAAAGACATACTTGTTCAGACTGAAAGGGCCAGGGACATTGTGCATCACCTGCTCCAGTTTTCCAGGATGAAAAAGGCATCCCTCAGGGAAAAGGTCGATATTGCCGAATTGCTGGAAAATACATTCTCTTTCCTGAGAAACGAGCTGAAAATTACACACACAAAGGTAAAGACCTCGTACCAGAAGGGCATAGCATTTGTCCTTGGGAACCCCAACCAGTTGCAACAGGTATTTGTGAATATTATCTTGAATGCAATCCAGGCAATGGGAGAAGGTGGCAGTCTTGAAGTCTCTCTGGAGACAGATCAAAAAGGCAAGAAGGCCATTATAACAATAAATGATAACGGTCCCGGCATTCCCAAAGAGGTACTGGAACATATACTCGAACCATTTTATACTACCAAGAAAGACGGCACAGGACTGGGGCTCTCTGTAAGTTATGGCATCATAAAGGACCATCGTGGTGACATCCGCATAGACAGCAACGAGGGTAAAGGCACGAAGGTTATCATTGAACTCCCACTGGCTGAGGAAGGGGTTACCGACCATTGAAAAAGGAGAACTCGAAAAATGATGGAGCAGGCTTTCGCATCTACATAATAGATGATGAGAACATTACGGTCCAGAGGCTTGTAAGGGCCTTGCACTCTCCGGATATTACCGAAGTCAAGGGGTTCATTCTTGCATCCGAAGCCCTTGAACAAATCCATCACTTTCCTCCAGACATAGTGATATCCGACATCAGGCTCAAGGATGCAGACGGTATGGACCTGATGAACAGGATAAGGGCCCTGGCACCAAATGCGGCGATCATTCTCATAACCGGCTATCCATCAATAGATCAGGCAGTCAAGGCAACAAAACAGGGGGCCTTTTACTATCTTGCCAAACCCTTTTCCTTGGATGAACTAAGAAAGACGGTCTCCGATGCCAGGCAATTTCTAATAACCAAGCGACAGAAAGATGTACTGCTTGAAAAAGTAAAGAAGGATGGCAGGCTGGGAGAAATTATAGGCACATCTCCCGCCATGCTGAAGATATTCAAGACAATCAAACAGATCGCCCCTCTGGATTGTAACGTGCTTGTAAAAGGTGAAACCGGAACGGGAAAGGAACTCGTGGCCAGGGCGCTGCACACGTACAGCAAGAGAAACAGTGGGTCCTTCATGTCGTTCAACTGCGGAGCATTCACCGAGGACCTGATTGCCAACGAACTGTTTGGCCATGAAAAGGGGGCCTTCACAGGAGCAAGCACAACCAAGCTGGGCCTGCTGGAAGTTGCATCAGGAGGCACGGTCCTTCTGGATGAAATTGGAGAAATGCCCCTGTCAATGCAGGTAAAACTCCTGAGGGTCCTGCAGGAAAATACAATATTCAGAGTCGGGGGTACCAGGCCCATAGAAATAGACTGCCGTTTTGTTGCAGCCACTAACAGGGACCTGGACAAGATGGTAAAAGAGAACGCCTTCAGACAGGACCTGTATTACCGGCTCAAGGTAGTCACCCTGGAACTGCCTCCATTAAAAGAACGCAGGGAAGACATTCCTGCGCTGGCCAGCCATTTTGCCTGCAAGGCCGCCAAGAAATTCAGAAAGGCTGCTCCTTCAGTAGGAAATGACTTCGTGGAAGCCCTGATGAGCTATCCATTTCCAGGAAACTGCCGGGAATTGGAACACATGGTTGAAAGGGCAGTAGCACTGACCCACAAAAAACGGCTGACTGCACAGGACCTTCCACCTGACCTGTGGCTCATCCAGGAACCCGATCAGAAAAAAAAGGATGCCGCACCGCTCAGGAACATGGAACTCGATTATATATATGATGTGTACAAGAAAACCGGGTTCAACCAGACAGAGACTGCCAAGATTCTGGGCATATCCAGGACAACCCTCTGGAGAAAACTCCGCCAGATGAACCTTGTATCCAAGGCAAGAGGAAACACAAACAGCAAGAAGCGAGGCTGAAACAGGCATTCCGGATCATCCCCGCATTAACAGCAACCTGAAATAAAAAATGCAGTATCTACTAGTTCGTTTCATTAATTTGCTACACCCACAATACATAGCAATATGTTGAAATTGCAGCTAAAAATTATTTCAATTTTGTAAATATTTTAGTGAAACTTACTACTACAACACAATGCCTTCATGCCTTGGCAGCCCTGAGAACAGCCTCTTTCAACTCCTCCAGGCGGAACGGCTTTACCATGAAATCAAAAACCCCGTTTTTGAAGGCCTCCTTGGCGGTTTCCGGCTTTGCATAGCCGGTTATTATTATCACCCTTGCGTTGGGATTTATCCTCTTTGCTTCCCTCAACACTTCCATGCCGTCAAGTTCTTCCATCTTGAAATCTGTAACAACTATATCAAAGGGGTTCTTTTCCATGAACTGGACTGCCTTGAGAGAATTGGTAAATGTCTCCACGGAAAAACCCATCTTCCCAAAGACCTGCCTCAATCTCTTTCCCACTATGGGTTCATCATCAATTATGATCAGTCGTAAAGGAGTTTCTGAAGATTCTTTCATGTATTTGCTCCGTTAGGTGCTTTGTGTATCAGCTGACACATGGTCCATATCCAAAATCTACAGGATATTGTAATCGAATACTTTTATCATACATTACTGCAAATATACAGGGGCAAATATCCTGAATGCCCTCACGCACAGCTTTCCGTGCCAGGGAAATTCGTCAATATCTTTCAAACCCTCCTGTCATCTGAGAGCCACTTCATAATCGCCCTTGAGAAATGCATCCAGGTATCTTTCAATATGGGCCTCACTTTCCATATGAACATCAAGCTGCCTGGTAAAGCCGATAAGCCTTCCAAGGATGTCTAGGACATACTCCATGTCCTTTCTCTGCATGTTTCCAAGGCGGGCAGTGACCACATCCCCCTTGGTCTTCACATTCAGGTCATATGTCTTCAGTATCTCGGCAATCAGCCTGGCTCGCCTGGAACGCTTGGAAATGTCAGTGGCACCGCCAAGAAACCTGAAATAGATATGATTGTCCCTGGGGTAATCGCTGCAGTAGGCATCCACTATATTAAAATGATACCCGAATCTGAGACTCAGGTTGACATATTCCCTGGTGATAATGGCTATATTGTGACCGGAATACTGTCCATCCAGGGCATCTGTCGGTGCATTTATCATGCTTGTTACCATGTCCTTGAAACTTACGGTCATGACATCCGTGTGCCATACGCCCGGCGCAGTCATGCCTTTAAGGAGAGCCCTGAAAGGTATCGATCTCACGTGCTGCATTTCGCAGTGATCAGCAGGGGCATCTTCTGAAATACCCCCGCCCAGATCAACGCACAGGATACCTGCCGGGATAGGCAGCTCCAGGGGCCTTGTGATATTCTCCTTGACCAGCCTATTTTCGTCTTTACCAAGCTCAATAAGCTCCTGAACAGCCTTTTCGTGGATAAACCTGAGAATATCATGGTAGGTCTCGCAGTTTTCCATGCGAAATTCCTTCAGTAGTGGATCAATAAGGTTGAGAGGCGCAACTGCCTTCAGAAGCCGCCTGAGCAAGCGGAAGTCCCTTGACTCGAACACGTTCATTGACCTGGAATTCCTGTATACAAGGAGTTCTTTAACCCTTCCCTTGTATATCTTCTGGTCTTCCGCATCCACAGTGACTTCCATGCCGTCATGGAGTTTGGAAAGGATTCCAGTTACATTCACCAGGCATGGAACCCCAAGCTCTCTGCATATAGTGGCCATGTGGCTCACAGGGGTTCCCACTTCAGTGACAATGGCCGAGACCTTCTTCATAACCTGGACAAAGTTTGACATGTCCCTGGGACTTACCAGGACGGCCCCCTCTGGGATATCGTCCAAATCCTTCAATGTATGCACTATCTTTACAGGCCCATAGCCTATGCCCTGCTGGGCCGTAAGCCCCTCTTTGCTGGATATGACTTCATACTTGTCTTCCAGGTCCAGAAGAGACCTTTGAATCTGGTCATCCTCCTTCACAAGGAGTTCCCTGGATTGAAGAATCAGGATACTGTCTTCAGTATCAACTACCCATTCCACGTCCTGTGGACGCTTGAAATAGTTCTCCAGCCTTACACCCATCCCGGCCAGTTCCAGTACCTCTTCATCAGTGATGCAAGGAAGATTCTGTTTCTCTGCAGGGACATCTTTTTTCTCAAGGCCACCGGCAATACCGAGGTAAAGCGCTTCTTTCTTGGTGCTTATCTCCCTGGAAACTATCTTTAACCCGTCTTTCTTGGATACCCGGAAGGTATCTGTAGGCATCTTTCCGTCAACAACAGCCTCACCCTGTCCCCAGTTTCCCACGATAACCATGTCCTCGGAAGTGGAACTAAGCGGGTCCACGGTATAGAGCACTCCACTGCTGCGTGCATCCACCATGACCTGGCATAGGGCAGCAATGGACATCTGCCCTTCACCTTCCAGAACAGTTCTCCTGTATTCAATAACGTGCTTACCAAAGAGGCTGGCAATAACCTTGCGGTATGCCAGGAATATCTCCATTGGCACTGCATCCACATTCAAAACCGTGTCAAACTGCCCTGCAAAGGAAAAATCCATGTCTTCTTCCTGGGCGCTACTCCTGACTGCCAGGTGTGGACGGCCAAGCCTATCCAGATCGAGACGATTCAGGGCCTCTGATATCTCGTCCAGGAGACGGGGCGGCGGTTCAATATTTGTGATTGCCTGGCGAACCTCCTTTCTCAACTGTTCTATCTCTTCCGGATCGACCATGGGTGAAGCAATCAACCCCTCCAGATGATCTATCTTTGGTCCCAGGTCACTATAGGCAATAACATCGTGATACGCCCTGGTGGTAATAACAATCCCATGGGGAATAGGAAGCTCAAGATCCCTGAGAATCCTGGCAAGATGCTTTGCCTTGCCACCTACTATTGCACTGTGCTGCCTGGTTATCTCCCTGAGTAGCAGCACAGGCGGCCCGTGTCTGTCTTCACGTCTGTTGAGGATCTCCTGCAGGTGACTTGTAACCCTGTCATAGACTTCATACAGGTCCTTGTACTTGTTGTCGCATAAAGCATTGAGGGCATGTACGCTTCTCAAGACCGCCTGTGACAACTCTTCAAATGCCTGTTCCACGTAATGCTTGTCAAAAAGGTAATCTCCGCTGAGTTTTTCACCCATGTCAGCAATGATCTCAAGGGCCGCCTGGTTGGAACGAAGCACCTTTTTGAACTGCTCGAATTTTGCCTTGACTGAGACCTCGGTATGCTGCGAAGCCCCAAGACCGCCCTTGATCTTCTGTAATATTCCCTGCAAAAACACCGCGTTTGCACCTCTCAAAAACGGGGGAATAAAAAACCCCTGCCAGTCGTTTGTAAACGGCGGAGGCAGGGGGTCAACGAGGATTTATAAAGTCCTATTTATATCAAGACCGGATCATTATCAATGTCCACCACCGCCCTTGAACACCATGCCAACACCAAAACCTGCCACAATAGCCACTACCAGGGCAATAATACCATAAAGTGCCGGTTTTTCGAAAGCCATATGTGAAAGCAGTTCTTCTACGCCAACTCTCATATCCTTGAGCTTTGCCTCTGCCTTATCTACCACCTTGCCGTTCTGGATGGCAAATACCTCCACGTTATACTCGCCTGGAGGAGCCTCGAAAGGCCAGTCAATCTCGGCGGTATATGCATGACTGGCTGGATCAATCTTTATCACACCGGTCTTTTCCAGGTAAACGTGTTCTTCTTCCTTGAACTTCATGTATTCCTTCAGCCACCTGTCCCTGTCCAGGTCCTTAAGATCGCTCTTGATCACAGCCTTCTTCTTCAGAGCGTCAAAGCCGATAGATAGCTCTTTACAGGTCTCTGGGGAAAGAAGCTTGTGAGTATCCTGCGTGGAATAGACAAGATATACCCCTGGAACATTCTCAAACGTCATTGTTCCAAGCTTCATCCAGAAGATGCCCCCGGCCTTTCCCTTGTACTTGAGATGTTCTTCTCCCGGAGGTGAGTGGATCTGGATTATCAGGTCATTTGCATCCAGGCCATCTCCAGAAATGGTGACCTTTGTTCCATGATAGCCAAGGCTGATGGGAATGGTGCCAGGCGTTACCTTGCAGGTCAGGGCCATGGCCTGCCCGCTGATAAACATTGCAAGCGCAAAAATGACTGGCACCAACTTAATATATCTGAATATTCTTTTAAGTTGTGTCATGATTAATGCCCTCCTCCATGTGCCAGCAACAGGGATGGTTCAAGTATCAGGCCAAGGATCATCTTGACTGTTACAGCAAGGACAATTATGGCCAACAATATCTTGAGCTGATCACCCTTTAATTTCTTGCCGAGTTTTGTGCCTATCTGGGCACCAATAGTGGAACCGAGCAACAGAAGAATGGCAAGCACTATATCCACGGTGTGGTTCTGGTAAGCCTGCAGAAAAGTGACCTCAACACAGGTAAACATGATCTGGAAAAGGCTGGTGCCCACAACAACATGCATGGGCATGCGAAGCAGGTAGATCATTACAGGAAC
>JALWYO010000130.1:2278-11353 GCA_026992735.1 Deltaproteobacteria bacterium | reverse complement strand
ATGGCAGCCAACACGCCGACAAAGATTCCAAGGCCTATCGGCAGGATCGCGGAATGGGTTACCCCGGATTTTTCAAAATACATCTGGAAAGGAAGTGCGGACAGCATTCCCTTTTTGGCTGCCTTTGCCTGTTTCTTCTCTTCCGCTGCCTTGAGCTCAGCCTCGCTCATGCTGGCTGTAGCCTTCTGTTTCTTCAGGGCATTCAGGCTCTCGAAAAACATAAAGGCGCCTACCACACCCAACATGATGACATATGTCATCTTGATGAGGAAATCAGCGCCACCTGTTGCCCGCAGGACCTTGATGACATGGACACCCAAGGCGCCACCTGTGAAGCCGCCGACGAGAAGCATAAGTCCCATCTTGAAGTCCACGTTGCCAAGGCGCCAATGGGCCAGGGTGCCTGAAGCAGAAGCAGCCACTATCTGGTTGGCATCCGTGGCAGCAGCCACCGTAGGCGGAATGCCTATCATCATGAGGAGAGGGGTCATCAGAAACCCCCCGCCAACTCCGAACAGGCCAGATAAAAGCCCGACCAGCAACCCAAGGCCAACAACCAGCCAAAGGCTTACACTGGTTAGTGCAATCGGCAAATAGATATACATATTAAACCCTCCTATTAAGTCATTTATCCCGAAGCCAATACCCTTTATTCATTAGGAATACTGGACTATATACCTGCGGGACTTACTTCCATGCCCTGTGCTTACACAATGTATCTCAATGTAAAACGCTATCATCCGGACACCATCTCTATGGGATAGAGGCTGCAATCAGAACTTATCTGGTTCAATACCTTTCTGAAATCCTTCTCTCCCCATGGCCTTGCCAGGAAAACCGTAAGATCACCGAGATACCAACGCCGGTTGCCATATATCTTTTGAACCAACCCGGACAGCCAAGCCTGTTTTTCTTCGAAATCTTTTCTATCCTGAGTTCCCATAATGATACAGGTGATCTTGCTTGCAACCAGAAATTCCACGAGGCTATCTTCATCTGCTTCATCGATCAAATGATAAGAAAGGCGAATCCCTTCGAAGTTTCCAAGGTTTGAAACCAGGTAGAGAAATTCTGCAGGTGAACAGGCCTGCCATCGTTCAACATCGCTATTGTTTTGACCATCATGCCTTTCAACCACAAGGAGTATGGACATCAACTTTGCATCCATCCTTCTGGCAAGCTTTACCGCACAGAAACTTGCATAAAGATCAGAATTGCTTCCGTCTGCCAGAAGAGCTACTCGTTTCCCCATTCCCCTGTGTTCCACCCTCATGCACTCTTACCTGTTGCATGGAGTCTGAAGATTTCCATCATCCCGTTATCAGCCAATTTGTATCTGAAGATGATCCAAGCAATGATAATGCCAACGAGCATAACCTGTTATTTTACTTATATTTATGCTGATAAATATCAAAAAGGAGGGCGTAAGTGTGTGATGAAAATAACAACCAAACTGTTCAATTTAGAAACATATGATCACAACTGCCTGAAATGATGGTATATTTATACTTGAAACATCTGTTTCCATTCTAAACAGTGTGTGAAAAAATCCCCAAATGCAGGACAGAGCCTATCGGGCACTGCCCTGCTAAAAAATTTTTATTGAAATATTAGTATAATATTGAGATGTAACGCAACTTCTCAAAAAGCCCGTAAGATGGGGATGTAATTCCCATTTACATTATATAACCACGAAGCTTTGCTGAGTTGAAATTAATCCAAAATCATCGGACCTGCTTTATTGAGAAATTACTGCTGCAATATAGGCTATACATGACAAGCAAATATTAAAAATCTATCTGGCTCCTCATGCCCCATATATAGATATCATCCCGCAAAGAATTGCCGCCAGCATTACTAATCCACTGAAAATCAGCGCTCAATGCGAAAAATTTGTTCATCATGAACCGGTAATATGCCTCAACGTAGTTTTCATTGCTGGTATGATGATTTGCATCTTTGTAATCGTCAGTCAAAAGGGTCTGGCCATAGGCAGCTCCAAAGGCGTCCCCTCCCCTGTTCCAAAGACCGCCATCAAGCTCAAAGCCAACTGACCAGGTACGATCAAATGGTATCATCTCCCAGGTATCTTCATCGCTGTTCCATACGGCCCTGTCATCGGTCAAGGTCTGACTGTAGCGGGCAAAACCCTTGAAACCATCTAACAACTCCTGATCAAAGGAAAGCCCCCAGCCAGTCAGGGAATTGTCTGCCAGCTTTCCTGCCTGGGAATGAGACATGCCGGAAACCAGGGAAAGATCCTTGTTCTTAAGATAGCCACGCTTGTCTATCCATCCATAAAAACGGTAGTTGCCATTTCTGCCGAACAGGTTGGGCATAACATTCATCTGGCCTGCAATCATGCCGTCGTCAAAGACATTATGCCATACGCTGTCATCCCCATGTGACTTTACACTGGCGCCAACCACCTTTAACTCCAGGAGATCAACAGGGATTGCCCTGAGCATGAAGGCCGGACAGTAAAAGTTGTCCGGTTCAGGAATGTTCATGCCCATGCTCTTTACGAATATATTTGAGCTGAACTGTGTTGTTTCGTCACCAGCCACCTCGTTTTCATCGAACAAAACGCTGATATCCATCTTGCCTATATCAAAACCGTACCTGTCATCCAGGAAGGAAAACTCGTAAAATGCTTCGGAAATGGTAAGTGCCGCCTCATCCAGGGCAGTTGCCGTCTTGTAGGCATCGTAATTCGGCACACTGAAGCTTGGCACGTCATTGTTCAGGCCGTCTCCGTCTCCTCCCTCGAAATGCACGAAGAACTTGCCCCACTTTGCAAAATCTGCATCCAGGTTCAGATCAAGTGTATAGGAGGCATCCTGGGTAGAACGTACATTATTTATACTGTCAGCATCACCCAGGGTGCCCATTACAAGCCCGGTTACCCCTCCTCCAAGACTGAAACGGTCGTACCAGTGGCCAGCCTCTGGCTTTTCGCCTTCTGCCTGCGCCTGTTCGGAAGCCTCGGATGCTTCCGTATTCTTTATATGCGAGAGTTCCTGTTCCACGGTTTCCAGGCGCCTGGACAACTCCTTGTTTTCCTTGACAAGCTGACGCACCATCTGCTCTAACTGCCTTTCCCTGTCAGGCGGTGATCCGTCTGCATAGCAGGAAACACATGCCAATAAAAAAAAGCCTGTCAAAAAGATCACTGTTTTCTTCATTTTTCCTCTCCCTTTTAATAAATTATTTAGAATAGCTATTGCACTCAGCCAACAAGGCTGAATATTGCACTGTGAAAAACTATTATCAGCCCTGGCATCCCTGGAAAAAGGCAAAAAAAACTCGAAGCCAATAAAAATAGCTTCGAGCTGCCCGCTTGACTCGATTGCCGGGTTCTTCCCTAATACAGGCCTCCGCTACATTAGGAAAAGCTACGTTTCTGCCTGAAGGTCTACTGACTTATGGATCAACCTACTCTCTGAGCCTTCCCGTTGACTAAAGCAACAGTGGCTTGATTCAGATTTCGTCCCCATTTACAGTGGCGGGCCCGTTCTGGATTTGCACCAGATTCCCTTTACAAAGGCGGAATAGATGTCAGTCTGAGTCTTGCACTTTAACCGTACAAGTATAATATCCGGCATTCATTGAAAGCGCCATATTTCTTTAATCCGGCAAGCACAAGAGCTTAAAGTCAATCTATCTTAAGATGAAAAAAAACGGGCGTCAATAAAAAATATTACTTTTGTTTATTTTGTAACACGACATGGTGCGCTCAAAAAGCACCTATCCAAAATCCGTGACCCAGATCCAATGGCTCGTACGCAAATTCCTTTGCATCCACATAAAATCCTGCTAAAAAAACACCCATGACTCAGGACACAACTGCATTGAAATCATCTGCGCAAGGTGTTCCCAGACTACGCCCTGGCTCAAAGATATACCTCATGGGCATATGTGGCACAGGCATGGCTGCCCTGGCAGGGCTTCTGAAGGAAAAAGGCTTCAATATCACCGGCTCTGATTCAGGGTTCTATCCCCCGATGAACCAGGTATTGGAAAAGCTGCTCATCCCTGTTTACAAGGGATATAACCCGGACAACATCAGGGACGCCGCCCCTGACATGGTGATTATCGGCAACGTCATAAGAGCAACTAACCCAGAGGCTGTCCAGGTAATGGAGCAAGATATTCCGTTCATGTCGTTTCCACAGGCCCTTGGGGAATTTTTCCTGCATGACCGCAATAGTCTTGTTGTGGCTGGCACCCATGGCAAGACCACCACCTCTGCAATGCTGGTGTCCGCCCTCAAGGGCTGCGGAGCCAGGCCGGGATTCTTAATAGGAGGCGTGGTAACAGATGCGGGAAGAGGCTTCGAAAAAGGGGAGCCTCCATGGTTTGTAATAGAAGGAGATGAATACGATACAGCCTTTTTTGATAAGGTTTCGAAATTCCTCCACTACAAGCCTAAAAACGCCATTATAACCAGCATGGAGTTCGACCATGCAGATATATTCAAGGATTTTTCGGAGATACAATCATCTTTTGAAAGATTCGTGAAACTCCTGCCCGGCAATGGCATCCTGGTGGCATGCGCTGACTGGCCAGCAGTCATGAAAACAGCAGAAAAGGCCAGATGCGCCAGTATAACATACGGCTTCAACCAAGATGCTGACTGGATGCCGGAAAAAGTCTGCATATCCAGGGAAAATACCACCTATTTAGCAGTCAACAGGCAACAAGACATTAAAATACCTGTGACCATCAGGGCCCCTGGCAGGCACAATGTCCTTAACAGCCTGTCAGTGCTTGCCCTGTGCCACGCCCTTAGCCTTGATATAGATGGTGTTGTAGCTGGGCTAAGGGAATGCCAGGGGGTAAAAAGACGCCAGGAAATCCGTGGGGTTATCAATGGGATAACAATTATAGATGATTTTGCCCATCATCCCAGGGCAGTTTCCGAGACCCTTGCTGCACTGAAGGAACGGTTTATTGGCCAAAGGCTTGTGGCAGTGTTCGAGCCCAGGACAAACACAAGCAGAAGGAACATCTTCCAGGATGACTATGCCCAGGCATTCTCAGCAGCGGACAGGATAATAGTCAGGGAAGTCCCGGAACCTGAAAAATTCTCCGGACTTAAGCTATTCTCATCTAAACAACTGGCAGAGGACTTGAAAATGCAGGGAAAGGATGCAGAGTGCTTGCCAGATGCATCTGCAATCATTACCAGCATACTGGGAGACGCAAAGCCAGGTGATGTTTATGCCATACTCTCGAATGGTCCTTTCGAAAACATACACCAACGCCTTATGGATAGCCTGAAAAAGACTGGAGAAACAAGGCGTTGATATTTCAGGAACTGGGAAGATGCAGCAACACCCTGGCAAGGCGGGGCCGTATCTACACGCGGCATGGTGCAGTGGAAACCCCGGTGTTCATGCCTGTAGGCACACAGGCCACGGTAAAGGCCCTTACTCCAGGTGAACTCTACTCCCTGGGTGCAGATATAATACTGGGCAATACATACCATCTGTATCTGCGTCCGGGTCACAGGCTCATAAAGTCCCTGGGAGGGCTGCACAGATTCATGAACTGGCACCTGCCAATCCTCACAGACAGTGGGGGATTCCAGGTGTACAGCCTTGCCTCTTCCATGAAGATAGAGGAGTCTGGTGCTGCATTCCGCTCTCATATCGACGGTTCTCTGCACAAACTTACACCTGAACTTGCCATTGAGATACAGGAGGCACTGGGCTCTGACATCATGATGTGCCTGGATACCTGCATTCCCTATCCTTCCTCCAGGGAAGAAACCATGCGGCTCATGAACCTGACCACAAGGTGGGCCAGGCGCTGCCTTGCTGCAAGGACCAGGAAGGACCTGCTGCTGTTCGCCATAGTTCAGGGAGGCATGGACAAACAGTTGAGGCAGGCACATACCAGGGAGCTGGCAGACATGGATTTTGACGGCTATGCCTTGGGTGGCCTGAGCGTTGGCGAGCCAAAGGAAATGCTCTTCGAAATGATTGATGCCTCGCGTCCCCTGATCCCAAGCAATTTCCCCGTGTATGTAATGGGAGTCGGCACTCCTGAGGACCTGGTAGAATGCGTCAGGCTGGGCATAGACATGTTTGACTGCGTTATGCCTACCAGAAATGCCAGAAACGGAATGCTGTTTACATCTTCCGGCCACATTGTTATAAAGAATGCTCGTTTTGCAGGAGATGACAGGCCAATAGATGATGAATGCAGCTGCTATACATGCAGACATTATTCCAGGGCGTATCTCAGGCATCTGTTCATGGCCAGGGAACTCCTGTCATACAGGCTCAACACCATTCACAATCTTCATTATTACCTGGGGCTGATGTCAGACATCAGAAAGGCCATAGAAGAGGACAAATTCGGGAAGTTCAGGGCCGAATTCTACAATAAGAGACAATCCATCTAAGACTGAGAGGAGAAAAAAACATGCTTACATCTTTAACATCTGTTGTTTATGCCATGGGTCAACCTCCTGGAGGTGCCCAGGGAGGACAGGGAAACCCTATCATGGCATTCCTGCCGCTTATCATCATCTTTGCAATCTTCTATTTCCTGCTCATCAGACCGCAGCAGAAAAAGCAGAAGGAACACAGGAAATTCATAGAGTCATTAAAAAAAGGTGACGAGGTAATCACCTCCGGTGGCATCATCGGCAGGATAAGCGGGTTGAGTGAGAATATCGTGACCCTGGAAGTGGCCCCCAAGGTAAATATCCGGGTGGCGAGAAGCCAGATAGCCGGCCGGCCGACTGCAGAGACCAAGTAGTCTCTAAAGAACATTTACCGATTCCATGTTGGCCTCAAAAATTAATAATTGGAGAATCGGTTATGAAGGTGAATGTAATAATTGAAAAGGATAGATACGGATATTATGCATTTTGTCCCGAACTGAAAGGATGTCATAGCCAGGGAGATTCTTTGGATGAGGTACTGGAAAATATAAAAGAATCTATACAGCTTTATTTGGAAACCTTATCTCCGCAGGAAATACATGACTATTTAAGCAAAGAAATACTGACAGCTTCTCTGGAGGTTGGTGTTGCCTAAACTGCCAAGATTGACGGCTGAAGAGGCAGAAAGAATGCTGCTCAAATATGGATTTCAACATATTAGAAGCAGAGGTAGTCATAAAATATATCAAAGAGATAGAGAAAGGTTTGTTTTACCGTTTCATAAAGGAAAAACACTACATCCGAAAATCATAAAAGTACTCTTTGAGCTTATATATAAAGGATAAAAATGGCTAACCATGGGCTGAATCATGCACAAAAAACGGCTATTTACCCAGGCAGAACCTGGAAAATATCTGTTCCATGATATCATCAGTAGCAGTCTCACCTGTGATATTTCCAAGATAGTCCAGGGCCTGCCTGATATCGAGAGCCGACATCTCGGATGACAGGCCCTGACGCAGGCCTTCCAGGGCCTGTCTGACCATTGCCAGTGTTTTTTCCATTATCTCCTTCTGGCGCAGGTTAGGGGCCACATCAGGCAGCGTTGCCTCCTGGCCGAACAGTGCGTCCTTCATGAGGGTTTGAAGCGCTTCCAGGCCCTTTCCCTCCACGGCAGACAACATGCAGTATGGGCTGCCCGAAAGCCTTCTGCTCTTGTCTCCAATCTGCCCCAAGATCTTTTCTGCCTGTTCCTGAGTTCCGCCTTCAAGCAAATCCACCTTGTTGAAAACAATGATCACAGGCTTTTGCCTGAAATCCTCCAACATTTCCATTACCGCCATATCTGCACTTTCCAGATCCCTTGATATATCTATCAGCCACAGAAAAAGCTGGACGTCAGGGGCTATCTCCCTGATCCTGCGGATGCCCATCTCCTCAATCGGATCAGGCCTGTCCCTTACACCTGCGGTATCCATCAGGGTGACAGCTGCCCCGCCAATATCTATCCTGGCCTCCACCACATCCCTTGTGGTACCAGGGATATCAGTAACAATAGCGCGGTCTTCACAGGAAAGCGCATTAAGCAGGCTGGACTTGCCTGCATTTGGCCTGCCAGTGAGCATCACATTGGCCCCAAATCTGTGAATTCTTGTCCTGTTGTAATCATTGACCATTGTCTCAAGAGGCTGGATCACCTGTGTTTCCAGTATAGCTTCCAACTCTGCATCCTTGAGAATCTCGGAATCTTCTTCCGGATAGTCTATAGCCACCTCCATGGCTGCGAGGGATGCCACAAGGGCATCCTTGATCTGGCCTATCCGCTCCGAAAGCCGCCCTTGTACCGCGCTTATTCCCATACTGGCAAGGCCGGTTGCCTCTGCCCCGGCAAGATCCAGGACAGCCTCTGCCTGGACAAGATCTATCCTGCCATTAAGAAAGGCCCTCATGGTGAATTCGCCTGGTTCCGCATGGCGCGCTCCAGACGCGATACAGATATCAAGTATACGGGTTATGACCGCATAACCGGCATGACACTGTATCTCAACCACGTCCTCACGCGTGTAAGTGCGTGGAGCCTTCATATATACGCACAAGGCCTCATCAATTTCCTGGCCTGTGCCAGGATCTATAACAAAACCATGATAAAGATGGTGTGAATCAAACGTACAGAAAGACTTGGAAGGCAAAAATATCCTATTCAGGATGGCAAAACTATCGGAACCGCTTATTCTGACAATGCCTATACCACCAGGCCCGACAGGTGTGGAAATAGCGGCAATAGTGTCTTCTTCTCTGAGCTTTATCTTTTTGATTCCCCCGGATTCATCCCTGTCTCTTCCGGTTTCTGGCATATCTGTTACCGGATTTTAATGGGGTTATTACCACTTTGCGCCCAGCCCCTTCACCAGCGCTGTGGGTCTTTACTCCCTTGACCTTTCTCAGGGCTATATGGACACTCCGCCTGTCCCTGGCAGACATGGGTGGCATGGAGATGGCCTTTCCCATCTTCCTGACCTTGGAAGCCATCTTTGCTGCCTGCTGCTCCAGGCTCTTTCTCCTGCGCTCACGGTAACCGTTTGCTTCCAGGCTGATCCGGCAGTTCACGTCTTTATATTTCTTTCTCAAGCAGAGATTGACCATATATTCCAGGGCGTCCAAAGTCTTTCCTTCCTTGC
>JALWYO010000130.1:0-2268 GCA_026992735.1 Deltaproteobacteria bacterium | reverse complement strand
CAAGGAAATTTCTTCTCCGGTTATATTGAGCCTTGGCCGGGATTCTTGTTCTACGATCTCCGCACTGCCGTCCAGGCCGGATTTTCCCAGAATCTTGTTTATAAAATCCCGTGCAGTGGCTGCCTGTCTTTCTATTATTTCCCTGGGTAGTTCCTCCCTGCCGGATTTTGGGGCAGTTTTTTTCTCCGGCCTGGCACGGCTGCCATGTTCTCTGCTATCCTGCCGTACACTTGATGATATATCCTGTTCCTGCTCAGGTTGAATGTCCCCGGGTTCATGCACCTCTGCCTTCTTCTGTTCCTCAAGGTCTGTTTCAGAGACTGTACCGGGCACTGATTCCTTTGCCACTTCTGGTTCTGTTTCCAGTTCCTGCCCGGTTAGTTGTTCGGCAACAGTGCTTTCTGAGGGAACCTGTCCGGCCTTGCGCCTTAAAGCGGCCTTTATTCTCGCCTTGCGCCCTCCAAGGCCAAAAAGCCCGGTGGACCCCCTGGTAATAATCTCTATTTTCAGATCTTCTTTAGGGCATTTGAAATATTCACATGCAGTCTTAACAGCCTTGTCAACAGTTTTTTCCGAGAATTCCTTCGTTTCCACTTGATAATCAGTCATATGCTTGTCCCGTCAAAAAATTATTTTGAAAATTCCTTCAACATATCGTTTTTCATCACTATAGGCCCGGCTGCATCAATAGTTATATCCTATTGATGCAATCCTGTTGTATCAAACTGCAGTAGCCACTAACTGTAAAAAACAGGATACCAATATCTGCCTTCTCCACATGTATCAGTCAGTAAATTTGTTTACATAGTATTGTTGAACAATGGACAGTATATTGTTGACCAGCCAGTAGAGCACGAGACCGGAAGGAAAATTAATGAACATGAAGGTAAAAACCACTGGCAGAAACTGCATCATCTTTGCCTGTGTTGGATCCAATGAGGAAGGACTCATCTTCTGCTGAAAATACATGGATACACCCATCAGCAGGGTCAGCACAGGAATACCGCCAAGCATGGGTATCTCTACGCCGGGAATCATTAACCTGTCCGGAGCAGAGAGATCGTTAATCCAGAGACAAAACGGGGCATGCCGCAGCTCAATAGCCTGGAGAAGCACCTTGTACAATGCGAAGAAAACAGGAATCTGCAGCAGCATTGGCAAACATCCACTGGCAGGATTGACCTTATAGGTCTTATAAAGCTGCATCAACTCCTTGTTCATGCGTTCCTTGTCGTCTCCGTACTTCTCCTTAAGCTTCTTGAGCTTTGGCTGAAGCTTCTGCATAGTCTTCATTGACTGGGCACTTTTATGTGCCAAGGGCCAAAACGCCATCTTGATCAATATTGTCAGGACTATTATGGCCCAGCCATAGTTATGCAAATATTTGTAGAAAAAATTGAGGACAAAAAGCAGCGGCTTGGCGATAGGATCGAACCAGCCAAAATTTATGGCCTTATCCAGGTTATGCCCTGCGGCCTTGAGCCTGCCGATTTCCTTTGGACCGAAATAAAGATGCATTCTGCAAAAGTGCAGGCTGCCGTCAGGTGCAACGGCCTGATTAATGGCATGCCGAAGGCTGCTTTCGGTAAGCCCTTTCTTGTCCAGACTGGTTATGATCACATTCCAAGGCCCTTGGGCGATATCCGGCAGCAGCGCCATCATGAAATAGTTATCGCCGTATGCAAACCAGTCAAGATTGCCTGTATATTCGCTGCGGTCACCCGGGTCCTTGACCTTTATCTCCTTTAGGCCTGTTTTTTCAGAGAAATATGACGGGCCTGAGAAGACATAAGTGGTGGATGCCTTGTAAGGCCTGTTATACATGAAGATCCTGTATTCATCTGCAGAAGCCCCCTGTATCTCCATGGAAAGCTCCATGTTGTAGCTGTCCTTGTGAAAAACAAATGTCTTTTTCAGGCTGGTACCTTCCCCGAGGTCTGACGTAAAAGTAAGGGTGGCGCGATCATTCAGGCCTGTTAGATCTATGTTTGTTGTATCGGCCTCAAAATACCTGGTGCGCAGGTCAAACAGCTTTCCGCTGGACACCTCTATTGCCACAGGAAGAAGCGGGGGAGACACATTCACCAGATCTACACCCGGGGAATCCTTTTTCATGCTTTTTTTATATTTTTTCAGGATAAAGTGCTTGAATGTAGCACCATTTTCAGTGAGAACCGCGTGAAAGTAAGGGGTTTCAACACTTATATCCCTACCCTTCTCACTGGGAGGCTCTGACAAGCCCGCAAGCTTGGACAGGCCTGCAGAGCC
>JALWYO010000129.1 GCA_026992735.1 Deltaproteobacteria bacterium | reverse complement strand
CCTATCAATATATCAGAAAGCGAAAGGCTTTTCATTATTTATTTAATTATTTTAGCATGTTACTCTACTGGCTGAACGTGAAAAACAAGTCAGAAAGTTGAGATAATAATCTTATGATTTGAAAATTTGGAGGTGTCTGTATGTCTGTTTCAACAAGTGAAACCCGCCAGATGAAACTCGGTATAAACGGGCTCGGAAGAATCGGTAAGTTGAGTATCTGGTACCATGTAAGCAGGAAGACATTTTCGGAAATAGTAGTGAATATTGGCCGCCAGGTTGGCCAGGGGCTGCAGGATATCGCTGCCGCCATCGAACGAGACAGCACTTATGGAAGGCTTGGCGCCTATCTTTACGGCCATACATGCCCAAGGGTCATTGAAAATCTTGATGAATCTACGGGCACAATGACCATAGACGGCCTTCCTGTCAAAATTTTGAGGGAAAGCCGTGATCCCAAGGGGATAGACTGGATAGGTAATGGGGTGCGCCTTGTTGTGGATACTACCGGCGTATTCAAGGACCCGACCATGCCTGGTGACCATGACAGGGGAAGCCTCAGGGGGCATCTGGAGGCAGGTGCAGAAAAGGTTATTCTTTCAGCCCCGTTCAAGATCAAGGACAAGGCTGCAGAGATGCCTGAAGACGCCGTGACCACTGTCATGGGCATTAATGAGGATGATTACATCCCTGAAAAGCACAGGCTGATATCTGCTGCATCCTGTACCACCACCTGCCTGTCTTTTATGGTGAAGCCCATTCTGGACCATTTCGGCGCTAACAATATTCTTTCCGCATCCATGGTGACAGTCCATGCGGCAACAGGAAGCCAGCAGGTGCTTGACAGGCTTCCAAAGACAGGCGCCAAGGACCTGCGAAAAAACAGGAGCATCTTTAACAACATAATACTTACCACCACAGGTGCGGCAAAGGCGCTTGGGCTGGTCATCCCGGAGATGAAGAATATAGGTTTCATCGCCGAGTCAGTCCGTATCCCCACCAATACCGGCTCTCTGATAGTGCTCGTCATGACGATCCAGGATGAAAGCCTGGAGAATCCCGTTAACAGGGATGTAATCAACGGGATTTACAGGGAAGCTGCCAACGGCCCCATGAATGGCAGGCTCATCTTTACCGAGGAACAGCATGTCTCCAGCGACATCATAGGCATGCCGGCAGCGGCTGCCATCATCGAGGGAACCGAGACCCATACCCGGACAGCTACCATAACCATCGATCCTAGGAAGGCATGCCGGGGTCTTGAAAAATCTACCACTATTATCTGTGATACCATTACGATACCTATTACCAAGATGGTTGTTTACGGCTGGTATGACAATGAGCTTGGAAGCTATACCAATCTTCTTGGAGAAAGGACCACGTCAATCGCAGATTCCATGATGTAGGCCTGCAGGGCCTGCCTTTAATTTTCAGGGGTGATGCATGATACGCTATATTGATGAAATAGATTGTGCGGATAAGAAGATATTTCTCAGGGTGGATTTCAATGTTCCACTGGACGAAAATGCCAGGATAACAGACGATCACAGGATAAGAGCTGCGCTTCCCACAATAAGATATGCGCTGGAGAATGGCGCGGCCCTGATAGTTGCCTCTCATCTTGGCAGACCCAAGGGTAAGAGGGTGCCGGAAATGAGCTTGGTCCCGGTTGCTGAACGCCTCTCCATGCTTTTGGAGAGGCAGGTGGACATGGCGCCTGACTGTATCGGTCCCGAGGCGGAGAAGATGTCAGCTTCCCTGCAGCCGGGCCAGATACTGCTCCTGGAAAATCTGCGTTATCATAAGGAAGAACAGGCCAATGATCAGAACTTTGCCAGGGCCCTTGCATCCCTGGCGCAGGTTTATGTAAACGATGCCTTTGCAGTATCTCATAGGGCCCATGCCTCTGTAGTGGGCGTGCCGGCATTTCTCAGGGAATGTGCCGCCGGTTTTTTGCTGAAGAACGAGATAACCTATTTTAAAAAGGCGATGCATGAGCCGGCCAGGCCCCTCTTGGCGATCCTTGGGGGAGCAAAGGTATCCAGCAAGCTGGGCGCCATAGAAAATATATTGCCCAAGGTGGACGCCATCATCATAGGAGGGGCCATGGCGAACACGTTTTTGCTGGCAAAGGGTATCCCTGTTGGCAGATCACTGGTGGAGCCGGATTTAAAGGAAACAGCCATTTCTATAATGAAGCAGGCTGAGGCGGCGGATACAAGGTTTCTCCTGCCTGTGGACTGTGTGGTTGCCTCGGACATCTCCCCTGATGCCGACTACCGTACTGTTCCTGTTGGAGATATCCCGGAGGACATGATGGTGGTGGATATCGGTCCGGAAACCGTTGATCTCTACAGGCAGGTAATTTCAGAGGCCGCCACCATAGTTTGGAATGGTCCAATGGGGGCCTTTGAGATAGAGCCCTTTTCCAAGGGAACCATGAAGATTGCACAGGCCGTTGGCTCCAGCCAGGCCCTCAGCATAATAGGCGGAGGGGATACGGATCTTGCTGTTTCCATGGTCGGAGAGGCAGACAATGTGTCCTATATGTCCACAGGAGGCGGTGCCTTTCTGATGCTTCTCGAAGGGAAGGAATTGCCGGGCTTCAAGGCATTGGAAGATTGTGGCAGCATGACAGGAGAATAGAATATGGGACAGAGAAAGCCAATCATGGCGGCGAACTGGAAGATGCACAAAACTATTCAGGATATCAAGGTTTTTTTTGAGTCGTTTCTGCAGCTGGTTGAAGGTGTGGATGACAGGGAGATAGTAATAGCCCCTTCATTCATTGGTCTCAGTGATGCTTGCAGGATGACTGTCGGGAGCAAGGTGCAGATAGCTGCTCAGAACATGTATTTTCAGGAACAAGGTGCATATACTGGTGAAATATCCCCTACCATGCTTAAGAGTGCGGGAGTGGATCTGGTAATCCTTGGGCATTCGGAACGCCGTCATATTTTCGGTGAGGATGACTCTCTGATAGCCCGTAAGGTCAGGTCTGCGGCAGATCACGGCATGGCTGCCATTCTCTGTATTGGTGAAACCCTGGAGGAGAGAGAGGCAGGTTTGACTGAGCAGGTTCTTTCCTCACAGTTACTGCTGGGGCTTGCGCTTTTGGAATCAGGGCATTTTGCTTCAATATCTATTGCTTACGAGCCTGTATGGGCCATTGGAACAGGCCGGACAGCAAGCCCGGAGCAGATTCAGGATGCCCACGGTTTTGTGAGAGGTACTGTTGAGAATATGGCAGGAGAAGCTGTTGCGCAACAGATAAGAATATTGTATGGTGGCTCGGTCAAACCCGGAAACGTCAGGGAGATTATGTCTCTCGAGGATGTTGACGGGGCGCTGGTCGGGGGTGCGTCCCTTGAGCCAGAGAGTTTTGCCAGGATTGTAAAATACGAATAAGTGAATAGGTAAGCCGTTTAATGTTTACATTTTTAGTTGTTATTCATGTGATAGCATGCACTGTGCTGGTTATCACTGTGCTGCTGCAGCAGGGTAAGGGTGCCGAGGTCGGTGCCGTGTTCGGCTCGAGCGAGGCAATCTTTGGAAGCAGCGGGCCTGCGACCCTGCTCAGTAAGGTTACAACTGTCAGCGCGGTTGTGTTTATGCTGACTTCCCTGTCTCTTACCTATCTTTCCATCCACAGCAGGGGAGAGTCAGTAATGCGCAAGGTGCAGCAGGCACCGGTTGCACCGGCACAACTGCCTGTAATGCCGGCTGTGCCTGGTAATGTGAAGCAGGAGGCAGGCCAGCAACATGCTGGTGTCCCGTCATCCCAGGATGGACGGGCCAGGGAACAGGCCGTGCCAGCAGCTGAGCCGGCGGGTTCGCAAAGCGGGGCATCTAAGACACCTGTTTCGCCGGCTAGCCAGGCAGCTCCGCCAGCCGGGCCGCAGGAGGCTCCTGCAGGGCAGAAAACGAAATAGCTTGTAATGATCATTATGTGCCGAAGTGGTGGAATAGGTAGACACGCTATCTTGAGGGGGTAGTGGGCAACCGCCCGTGGGGGTTCGACTCCCCCCTTCGGCACCAATTTTTTAGAGCCTCCGCTATTATTCCTCTTGACAATTTATCCTGTAAGGAATATAAAAATACTGATATTTTCTGAGCGGAGATTCAGTTTAAAATCGGATGAATGACAATTCATTTAGATAACCCGGGTAGTAGGCTAAAAAAACAAAAAAATTAACAAAAGAAAGGAGACTTAAGGCAATGGCTTTAGTTAATCCACATGGTTCACAGAAAAAGCTCATGCCGCTTCTCTTGAAAGGTGCTGAAAGAGAAGATGAGATTGGGCGCGCAAAAGATTATAAGAGGCTGAATATCTCTTCAAGGGAATCAGGCGATATTCTCATGCTGGGCATGGGCGCATTTACCCCGCTGAACGGCTTCATGGTAAAGGACGATTATGACGGCGTAGTTGAGGATATGAAACTGCGCAAGGTGGACCCGGGCACAATGTGGCCCCTGCCTGTTACCCTGTCGGTTGATGAAGATCAGAGAAAGACCATAGACGTTGGCGACAAGGTTGCCCTCTATGACAGTGAGACCGATGACCTCATGGCAACCATGGAGATCCAGGAGATCTGGGAGCCGGACAAGAGGAAGGAATGCGAGCTTTGCTTCAAGGGTGACGGCCCGGATTCAGAGAGGTTCTGGGAAGTGGCTGAAGAAGATCATCCAGGTGTACAGCAGGTTCTGAACTCCGGCAAGTATTATGTAGGCGGTCCTGTCAAGACCTTGTCCGAGAAGGATTTCAAGCAGCAGTATGGCGATGCCTACATGCATCCGGAAGTATCTAGGAAGATTTTTGAGGACAGGGGCTGGAGCACGGTTGCAGCATTCCAGACCAGGAATCCTATCCATCGTTCCCACGAGTTCCTCACCAAGATCGCACAGGAAGTCCTGGACGGCGTATTCATCCATGCCCTGGTTGGAAAGCTGAAACCCGGCGACATCCCCGGAGACTGGAGGATGAGGTGCTACAAGGCACTGCTGGACAACTACTACAACATGGAGCGTACGGTTCTTGGCGTATATCCTCTTGAAATGCGTTACGGCGGCCCCAAAGAGGCACTTCTGCATGGTATCTTCCGTCAGAATCACGGTTGCTCTCATCTTATCATTGGCCGTGACCATGCCGGTGTTGGCGATTTTTACGGCCTGTTCGAGGCCCAGGAAATATATGACAAGCTCTGGGACGGCGCACTTGAGCTCCAGCCTCTCAAGATCGACTGGACATTCTGGTGCCACAAGTGTGGAGGCATGGCCTCGCTCAAGACTTGTCCGCATGACAAGGAAGACAGGGTTGTGGTCAGCGGCACCAAGTTCCGTCGCCTCATGAGCGAGGGCAAGATTGACGAGGTTCCGCCAGAGTTCTCAAGGCCAGAGGTGCTTGCAATACTGGCAGAGTACTACTCGAATCCTGAAGCAAGGGCAGTCAAGATCAAGAAGGGTGCTTTTGAAGACCTGAAGTAGGATTAATTCAATACATGTAAAAAGGCCGCGGGCCGTTCAGGCCCGCCTGATCAATTGTCAAGTACGTAAATAAAAAACGTGTAGGAGGTATTAAAATGCCAAGCTTTGTCAACCCAGAAAAATGTGATGGTTGCAAAGGCGGGGAGAAGACAGCATGCATGTACATCTGCCCCAATGACCTGATGGTCCTGAATCCGGACGAGATGAAGGCCTACAACCAGGAACCTGATCAGTGCTGGGAGTGCTACTCCTGTGTAAAGATCTGTCCTCAGGGTGCCATTGAAGTCCGTCATTATGCTGACCTGGCCCCCATGGGTGGTTACGTGCAGCCGATGCGCGGTACAGATTCCATCATGTGGACAGTCAAGTTCAGGAACGGCAACGTAAAGCGTTTCAAGTTCCCCATCAGGACAACCCCCGAAGGTTCAATCAAGCCCTATGACGGGAAGCCGTCTCCAGGCGCTGATCAGCTGGGCAATGGCCTGCTGTTCACCGAGTCTGCAGACAACGCCAAGGCAACTGCCACGCCTTCAGATTTTGATTAATAAGGCTCGCGTAGATCAACTAATCTTGAATTGAACCAAAAAATTTCCATTAAGGAGGAATAAAACATGGGACTTCCAAATAAACCGACTTGGGAGCTTCTGGCTGAGCCAGATCTTTCAAAGGTAGCTGTCGAAGAGTACAACTATGATGCTCTTCTCGTTGGCGGTGGTATGGCATGCTGCGGCGCAGCATTTGAGATTGGAAAGTGGCTGCCCGACGGAGCAACTTGCTGCATGGTAGACAAGGCATCTGTCGAGCGTTCAGGCGCTGTTGCCCAAGGCCTTTCCGCAATCAACACCTATATTGGCGAAAATACTCCTTCAGACTACGTCCGCATGGTCAGGAATGACCTCATGGGTATTGTCCGCGAAGACCTGATCTTTGACCTTGGCCGTCACGTTGATGACTCTGTGCTCCATTTCGAGGAATGGGGTCTTCCCATCTGGAAGCAGAAGGGTGACGAGGGCAAGTCTCTCAGGGATGGTGGCCAGCCGGTCCGTACCGGTAAGTGGCAGATAATGATCAACGGTGAGTCCTACAAGTGTATCGTTGGCGAAGCTGCAAAGGCAGCCCTTGAGGAAAAGGGATATGATCTTCACGAGCGTATCTTTATAGTCAAGCTTCTCCTGGACGCCAACAAGGAGAACACCATTGCAGGCGCAGTAGGCTTCAGCACACGTGAGAACAAGGTCTGCATCTACAAGGCAAAGGCAATCCTGGTAGCCTGCGGCGGCGCAGTCAACATCTTCCGCCCGAGGTCAACTGATGAAGGTAAGGGCCGTGCATGGTACCCGGTATGGAATGCTGGTTCCACCTATGCAATGTGCATGCAGGTTGGCGCAGAGATGACCATGATGGAAAACCGTTTCACCCCATCCCGTTTCAAGGATGGTTATGGTCCTGTTGGCGCATGGTTCCTGCTCTTCAAGGCAACCGTTGTCAATGGTAGCGGTGAGCACTACGTAAAGAGCGATGCCGCCAAGGCAGAGCTTGCCAAGTACAAACCTTACAGCGAGTCCGCAGTTACACCTACCTGTCTGCGTAACCACCTGATGCTCTTCGAGATGAAGGAAGGCCGCGGCCCGATCTTCATGGATACTGCTGCAGCACTTAATGCATTCCTGGAGCAGAAGAAGGCAGAGGGTATGGACGAAAAGGCCCTGAAGAAATACTGGAAAGAGCTGGAAAGCGAAGCTTGGGAAGACTTCCTTGACATGTCAGTCGGCCAGGCAGGCCTCTGGGCATCCATGAATGTTGAGCCCGAGAAGGTAGGCTCCGAGATTATGCCTACTGAGCCTTATATGCTCGGTTCTCACTCAGGCTGCTGCGGCATCTGGGTCAGCGGTCCGGACGAAGACTGGGTACCAGACGAGTACAAGTGGGGCTACAACAGGATGACAACGGTCAACGGCCTGTTCACCGCTGGTGACGGTGTTGGCGCATCCGGTCACAAGTTCTCCTCAGGCGCGCATGCTGAAGGTCGTATGGCAGCAAAGGCCATGGCGAAATACATTGCTGACAATGCAGACTTCGCACCGTCTCTCAAGCAGAGCGAAGAAGAGCTGAAGGAAGAGATCTACAAGCCTGTAACCCATTACTATGCAAATTACCAGGCAACCACCCACGAAATGGTCAACCCCAACTACATCAAGCCACGTCACATGATGGAGCGCCTGATGAAGTACACCGACGAGTACGGCGGCGGCTGGTCTCCCTACTACATGACAAACGGCCATCTCCTGGAGATCGTAATGAGGCACCTGCAGTGGCTCAGGGAAGACTCAGAAAAGATGGCAGCCGGTGGGCTCCACGAGCTCCTCAGGGCATGGGAGAACCTGCACAGGATCTGGACAGTTGAGGATCATCTCCGTCACATCCAGTTCCGTGAAGAGTCCAGGTATCCTGGCTTCTACTATCGCGGTGACTTTATGCAGGTTGATGACAAGGGCTTTGACGAAGGCGGCTGGAAGTGCTTCGTCAACTCCAAGTACGATCCAAACAGCGGTGAGTGGACCTGCATGAAGAAAAAATGTTACGAAATCATCTCTGCCTAATCATAGGCATGCCAATTAAATATTGGCAAATGTTCTGGAAGGCAGTATAACTGACCAGGCACCGGAAGCCCGGTGCCTGGCATTTTTTTATCATTACCCGGCAGGCCAGGTGTGCCACGGGCTTGCTTGTTTAGAGCACGCCCGTGGACCACTTGTCCTGGATGGTTCCATGCTGCAGATCAATTGCGGTTAAAAATTTAATCTAAAAAAGGAGCGGGGAGATGAGTGATAGCATCTTAGTGATTGGCGGAGGCTTCAGTGGAATTACAGCCGCCGTCGAGGCCGCTGAAATGGGCTACGACGTTTACCTGGTGGAAAAGGAAAGCTATCTGGGCGGCAGGGTTGCCCAGCTTAACAAGTACTTCCCCAAGATTTGCCCACCTACCTGCGGGCTCGAAATGAATTTCAGGAGGATTAAGACAAATCCTCGGATCACCTTTTACACTATGGCAGATGTGGAATCTGTGGCCGGCAGTGCCGGAGATTTTATGGTCTCTCTCAAGGTCAGGCCCAGGGGAACCACTCCGCAGTGCACGAGCTGCAAGGCCGGTGAGGCCGCAGCCACCACGGAGATTCCAAATGAATTCAACTTCGGCATGAATACCAGAAAGGCCCTGTATCTGCCTCATCCCATGGCCTATCCTCATCAGTGTGTGCTTGACATGCAGAATGTGGATACCAGCGAAATAGAGGCCATCAAGTCAGCCATGCCGGCAGGGCATGTGGACCCGTCACAGTCAGAACAGACCGTTTCTTTGAGTGTGGGTGCGATAATTGTAGCTACGGGCTGGAAGCCTTATGATCCCAATAAGATAGACAACCTGAAATTTTCTCAGTACGAGAATGTCATAACCAACATGATGATGGAGCGCCTCGCCTCTCCATCAGGGCCTACAGAGGGCAAGATAGTAAGGCCATCTGACAATGAAGAGCCCAAGACTGTAGGTTTTGTGCAGTGCGCTGGTTCCAGGGATGAAAACCATCTTGGTTACTGTTCCTACATCTGCTGCATGGCTACTCTGAAGCAGATAACTTATCTCAGGGAGCAATCTCCTGATATAGAGGCCTATGTATTTTATATTGATATCCGTTCTCCTGGCAGAAAGTACGAGAATTTCTACAAAAAGCTGAAAGATGACGAGAAGGTACACTTTATAAAGGGTAAGGTAGCGGATATTCTGCCGGGCTCAGCTCCAGGTTCCGTGAAGCTGGTGGCAGAGGATACTGTCGGTGGTGGTAAGAAGGAGCAGGAAGTTGATATGGCGGTTCTTGCCACAGGCATGCAGCCTACAGGAGCAGAGACCAGGGTTCCTGGCATAGATTATGATGATGACGGTTTTGTTGTGCCAAAGGACGGCATAATAGCTTGCGGCTGTGCAATGAGGCCGATTGACGTGGTTTCCTCAGCTCAGAGCGCAACAGCTGCAGCACTCAAGGCTGTTCAGACACTTGTGAGGAGGGCAGGCTAATGTCGAAAAAGATAGGACTGTATATATACACAGGAGACGGGGTAGCCGATGCGGTCGATGTGGACAAGCTTCTTGAGCTTGCCACTGGCGAGATGGGTGCCGCGGTTGCCAAAAAGCACGATGATCTTTATTCCCCGGAAGGCTTTGCCATGATCAAGGCCGATGTGGAAGCCGAGGAATTGAATGCCATTGCAATAGCCGGTGTCTCTATAAGGTACGATTATAAAGAGCTGCATATCCCAGGGGTTTATGTTGAAAAAACAAGCCTCAGGGAAATGGTTGCCTGGAGTCACCAGATACCTGAAGATGCAGAAGACCCGGAAAAGGAAAAAGAGCATGTCCAGGAGCTTGCAGAGGATTATATCCGCATGGCAATCACCAGGTGCCAGAAGGCGGAATTGCCCGAGCCTGACAAGATGGAAGATGCAAATGAGGATATCCTGGTGATAGGTGGCGGTGTGTCAGGCCTTACGGCAGCCATTGAGGCTGCTGAGGCAGGTCACAAGGTGCTGCTTGTTGAGCGTGAACCTGAGCTGGGCGGGTTTGCTGCAAAGCTTCGGAAACAGATTCCCCTGGGGCCGGATTATTCTTCTCTGATGGATCCGGTAGTAGATGAGCTTATCGGCAAGGTCAATGCCAATGCGGCAATAGAGGTTCACACTGGCACAGAGGTCGCCAGAATTGGTGGTGTCCCTGGCGCATTCAGGGTTTCCCTGAAGGAAGCCGGCACCAAGAGCGAGTGGGATGCCCCTGTTCCGCTGACCGATGAAGAAAAACTGGATGAGAACGGCAACGAGCTTTCAGCGGATGATCAGAAAAAGCTCTACGACGAGAAGAACGAGGGCCGTCATGACTACATGGAGGAAGATCCTGACGCCAAGATAGTTGGCGCGGTTGTGCTTGCCTCCGGCTGGAAGCCCTATGAGCCTGCAGAAGATGAATTCACGCACCTGGCTTGGGGCAATCCCAATGTCATAACAAATGTGCAGTTCGAGGAGCTTGCCAAGGAGGGCAAGGTCAAGCGGCCATCTGACGGCAAAGAAGTAAAGTCTGTGGCATTTATCCTGAGCCCGGGTGGCAAGGACGACGACGCCGACTTTCCATACGCAGGCGCTGTTACCAGTCTGACTGCTCTGAAACAGGCAAAATATCTCAGGGAAGACCAGCCCGAGGACGGCAAGGCCTATGTCTTCTATCAGCATCTAAGGGCTGTCGGTACCTATGAATATTTCTATAAGTCACTCCAGGATGATCCAGGCATCTTCCTTGCCAAGGGTGCAGTGACAGAGGTCAAGCCTGCTGGCGATGGCATGAATGTCACCGTGGAGAACACCATTCTGGGTGACGATGTCAACGTTGACGTGGATCTCGTTGTCTTGGCGACAGGCATGGTCCCCACTACGAGGGATGAGGCGGTTGTCAACCTTGCATACAGACAGGGTCCGGCCTTCCGTGACCTGGATCTGTTCGGCGGCTACTGTGATTCCAACTTTATCTGTTTCCCGTATGAAACCAGGCGTACCGGTATCTATGCTGCAGGTGGCGTGAGGCGCTGCATGACCATAGAAGAATCCATAGAGGATGCCACTGGTGCAACCTTGAAGGCCATCCAGTCAGTGGTTGCTGCCGAGGAAGGACACGCAGTTCATCCGCGTACCTGGGATTTTGATTTTCCGGATTTCTACTTCCAGCGCTGTACCCAGTGTAAACGCTGTACAGAGGAATGCCCGTTTGGAGCACTGGATGATGATGAAAAGGGCACGCCAAAGCCCAATCCCACGAGATGCCGCCGTTGCGGTACCTGTATGGGGGCATGTCCTGAACGTATCATCGGCTTCAAGGATTACAACATAGATGTTGTCGGCTCCATGATTAAGGCAATAGAAGTTCCTGATGACGATGATGACAAGCTCAGGATGGTCTGTTTCGTCTGTGAAAATGACGCCTATCCCGCCCTTGAGAATTGTGCGAGGAAGGGACTGTCTTGGTCGCCACTCGTCAGGATAATACCTGTTCGCTGTCTTGGTTCTGTGAATGTCTCCTGGATCAAGGACGCCATGTCAAGCGGTCTGGACGGTGCATTGCTGCTTGGATGCAAGTTCGGTGATGAATATCAGTGCCATTTTGTAAAGGGCAGTGAGCTTGCCAACAAGCGTATGGACAATGTTGCTGAGTCTCTCAACTCTCTCGGTATGGAGCCTGAAAGGGTGAGACTGGTTCAGGTTGCAATAGATGAGTATGATAAAGTGCCGGAAATAATCAACTCATTTGTGGATGATGTTCTTGAAATGGGACCGAACCCGTTCAAAGGCTGGTAGGAGGTACCTGAAATGGCTGAAACAAAGAAGATACAGCCGGATTTATCGTTCATTAGGGGAGTTATGGCCGCAGGCGGTGACACTGTCAACAAGTGTTACCAGTGTGCCACCTGTTCTGTAGTATGTCCATTGTCCACTGAGGACAGGCCTTTTCCAAGAAAGGAAATGTTGTGGGCACAGTGGGGTCTTGCAGACAAGATAGCAGGCGATGCTGATGTATGGCTTTGCCACCAGTGTGGAGACTGCTCTGCCTACTGTCCAAGGGATGCAAAGCCTGGTGATGTGCTTGGCGCCATACGGATCAATGCCATAAAGCATTATGCCGAGCCTAAGGCCCTGGCAGACCTGCTTTCCAACACGGCCGGTGTCCTGGGCACGGTTATTGCGGCATTCGTTGTGTGGTATATCGTTGCTTTCCTGTGGTCTCTTCATACAGGAATCAAGTTTCCATTCCCGCCTGGCGAGGTGAACTATCACCATTATTTCACCTTTATTCCAATAGATATCGTTGTCTTGCCTATCGTTGGCCTTGTTGCATGGGCGTCGTACAAGGGAGTTACGAATTTCTGGGCGGACATCAGCAAGGGCTCAGGCATTGTGTCCTATACCGGTACAGGCCCGAAGCCCGCTTTCGGCACCCTCTGCGCCAAGTATCTCTGGCCTGCCATCCAGGAGATACTGTCACACAAGCGTTTTGAAGAGTGTGGACAGACTGCCGAAAGGGCAAAGGGGCACAAGTTGCTGTTGTGGTCCTTTATAATGCTCTTTATCGTTACCACGGTGGTATTTATCTTGAACGATATCATCTACGTACCCTTTCTCCATGAGGAATTCACACCGATGCCTCTGTGGAACCCCATCAAGATATTTGCCAATATTGCAGCAGTCATGCTCCTTGTAGGTGCCTGGCTGATTATCAAGATGAGGAAGCAGAAGACCGAGGAGGGAGTTCTTAAGAGTTCCGAGCAAGACTGGATACTTATATGGCTGATCTTTTCAGTCGGTATCACTGGTGTACTTGCCGAGCTGTTTAGGCTCATAGGCATTGGCGGAATAGCATATCCTACATATGTATTGCACTTGGCAACTGTAGTAACCCTGTTTCTTGCAGTGCCTTACAGCAAGTTTGCCCATCTGCTTTACAGGACGACTGCTTATGTCTACCAGCGGTATGATGAAGATGTGAAGGCCGGCAAGGCAGGATTTGGCCTGGAAGAGGATGTGCTGCCTGTTGGGCCTCCGCCGGAGGAGAAGGCAGAGGAAGAAGCATCAGAGCAGAAAGAGGCTTGATAATACAGCCTCCATCTGACTAAATATTTGTAAACTCCAAGGGGCTCTGCAAGGGCCCCTTTTTCTGGTTTGTGGGGCAATGAACCCGGAATATTGTATGTACTCGAAACATGCTGCCTGTAACTCCTAATCAGGTATCTTGTAAAAAGTGCTTGCAATTTCTTTTTTACCGACTATTATTTTCTGCTCAGCTTGGGCTGGCGTAGCTCAATCGGTAGAGCAGCTGATTTGTAATCAGCAGGTTGCGGGTTCGAGTCCCATCGCCAGCTCCAAAAATATCCTGTGGAGAGGTACCCGAGTGGCCAAAGGGGACAGACTGTAAATCTGTTGGCGATGCCTTCGGAGGTTCGAATCCTCCCCTCTCCACCATTTTTTCTTTTTGTTGGCAGCTATAAGAGCAGGCACCATAACGGGTGCCGGATTAAGTATCTTGAATATCTTGAAATAGCACTGCGGGAATAGCTCAATTGGCTAGAGCATCAGCCTTCCAAGCTGAGGGTTGCGGGTTCGAGTCCCGTTTCCCGCTCCAGGACATGCCCACGTAGCTCAGTCGGTAGAGCACTTCCTTGGTAAGGAAGAGGTCACCGGTTCAATCCCGGTCGTGGGCTCCAGCAGGCCGCGATCCTTTCAGGATATAAGTTTTGATAGTACAGATTTATTGAAAATATGCGAGGAGCAACAATATCATGAGCAAGGAGAAATTTGAACGTACGAAGCCGCATGTAAATGTAGGCACCATAGGTCACATAGATCATGGCAAGACTACTTTGACAGCAGCGATCACCAGGGTTCTGGGTCTGAAGGGATGGGCGGATTTCACACCCTTTGACGAGATAGACAAGGCTCCTGAGGAGCGTGAGAGAGGCATAACAATTGCGACTGCCCATGTGGAGTACGAGACAGAGAAGCGTCATTATGCTCATGTGGACTGTCCTGGTCATGCTGACTATATCAAGAACATGATCACTGGCGCTGCCCAGATGGACGGTGCAATTCTGGTGGTTGGTGCAGATGATGGTCCCATGCCCCAGACCAGGGAGCATATTCTTCTTGCGAGGCAGGTCGGCGTTCCTTCCATTGTGGTATTTCTCAACAAGTGTGACATGGTGGATGACGAGGAGCTTATAGAGCTGGTAGAGCTTGAGCTGAGGGAGCTTCTTTCCAAGTACGAATTTCCTGGTGATGATATTCCCATTATCAAGGGCAGTGCTCTGGAGGCCTTGAACAATCCCGAGGATGAGGAGAAGACGAAGTGCATCTGGGAGCTGATGGATGCCCTTGACAGTTACATTCCCGAACCTGAGCGTGACATAGACAAGCCGTTTCTTATGCCCATAGAGGATGTGTTCAGCATCAGTGGCCGTGGAACTGTTGTGACAGGCAGGGTAGAGCGCGGTGTGCTTAAGGTAGGAGAGGAAGTAGAGATAGTTGGCATAAAGGAGACCCAGAAGACGGTCTGTACAGGTCTTGAGATGTTCAGGAAGCTTTTGGACGAGGGCCGTGCTGGTGACAACATAGGTGTACTTCTCCGTGGAATAAAGAGGGACGAGGTAGAGCGTGGTCAGGTAGTTGCCAAGCCTGGCAGCATCACACCTCATACCAAGTTTGAGGCCGAGGTATATGTTTTGAGCAAGGAAGAGGGAGGGCGTCACACTCCGTTCTTTGCGGGATACAGGCCGCAGTTTTATTTTCGCACCACTGACGTTACAGGGATTGTAGAGCTTCCTGAGGGAGTCGAGATGGTAATGCCTGGTGACAATGTAAAGATAAAGGCGGACCTGATCCAGCCGATTGCCATGGAAGAAGGCCTGAGGTTTGCCATCAGGGAAGGTGGCCGCACAGTAGGCGCCGGCGTTGTCAGTAAGATAATAGAATAAAAAGTCTTATAGAGGAGTGCTAACGGGATGATGGTCCCTACACAGAGAATACGAATACGCCTGAAGGCCTATGATCATAAACAATTAGATAGGTCTCTCAGCGAGATTGTCGATACGGCCAGAAGGACCGGGGCAAGAATAGCTGGGCCTATTCCCCTGCCTACAAAGATAAGCCGCTACACGGTCCTTAGATCGCCCCATATCGACAAGAAGTCAAGAGAACAGTTTGAGGTCCGCACACACAAGAGACTTGTGGATATACTTGAACCAACACAGCAGACTATTGATGCCCTCATGAAGCTGGAACTGTCTGCGGGTGTGGACGTAGAAATCAAATTATAGACGGGGACTGAAAGAAGATGGGTAGCATCAAGGCCCTTATGGGTAAAAAACTGGGCATGACACGGGTGTTTGCAGAAAACGGCAATTCGCTGCCGGTTACTGTGCTTGAAGTAGGCCCTTGTGTAGTACTCCAGAAAAAGACCGTTGAAAAAGAAGGTTACAATGCCCTGCAGCTGGGCTTCGGTGAGAAACCCTTTAAGAGGTTCAACAGGCCCATGCAGGGGCATTTTAAAAAGGCTGGCAGTGAGACAGGCTTCCGTTATGTGAGAGAGGTGCCAGTTGATAATCCAAAGGATTTTACTGTCGGTCAGGAAATTTCTCTTGCAGATGTCGATACCGGAGCACTGGTTGATATCGTGGGTATCACCAAGGGTAAAGGTTACTCTGGTACTGTCAAGCGGCACGGTTTCTCAAGAGGTCCCATGGGACACGGCTCAAAGCATCATAGGGCCGTTGGCTCAAGCGGTATGAGCGCTTATCCATCCAAGGTGATAAAAGGCAAAAAGATGCCCGGTCGCCTTGGTGGTAAGAGAGAAACCCAGAAGAATTCACTTATAGTAGATGTCCGTCCTGGTGAGAATCTACTTCTCGTCAGGGGCGGTGTAGTAGGGGCTGTTAACCAGATGGTCCTGGTACATTTTAAATAAACGGCAGGAGACAGGGCAATTATGGCAACCCTGGCAATCTATAATTCAAAAAAAGAAAAAGTAGGCGACATAGATGTGGCGGATTCCGTCTTCGGGGTGGAACCGAAAGTCGGGGTCCTGCATGAAGTCGTGCAATGGCAGATGGCCAAGCGCAGGGCAGGCACTGCTTCCACCAAGACCAGATCAGAGGTACGTGGAGGCGGCAGAAAGCCTTGGCGTCAGAAGGGCACTGGCAGGGCCCGTGCCGGTACTATCCGTTCTCCCTTGTGGAGAAAAGGTGGTACGGTCTTTGGGCCAAAGCCAAGGGATTACGGATATAGTCTTCCCAAGAAGGTCAGGAATCTTGCATTGAAGATGGCCTTGAGCGATAAACTAGCATCAGATAGGATTCTCGTGGTGAATGAGTTCGGCCTGGAGGAAGTCAAGACAAAGCAGATGGCATCTTTTCTCAATGTCTTTGATGTCTCCAAGGCGGTAATAGTCCTGGAAGACAGGGACAAGACCATCGAGCTGTCTGCCAGAAACATTCCAGGCGTCAAGGTGCTGGCTCATAATGGCATAAATGTCTATGACCTTCTGAAGCATGAGTATCTCATCATGCACGAATCTGCTGTCAAGGCTGTTGAAGAGAGGCTTAAGTAATGAAGGACCTTTATTCTGTCATAAGGTCTCCGCTGGTTACGGAGAAGGCCAATATTCATAGTGAAGTTTACAACCAGATTTTTCTGGAAGTTGATCCAAGCGCCAATAAGATAGAGATAAAAGAGGCCGTTGAAAAGCTCTTGAAAAAGAAGGTCCTTGCAGTGCAGACATTGAACCGCAAGGGGAAAAAGAAGAGAAGCGGCAAACATATAGGGCGTAGGCCCAATACCAAGAGGGCCATAGTAAGGCTCTATCCTGGTGAAAAATTTGATCTGTTTGAGGATGCATCATAATGGCGGTCAAAAAATATAAACCCACATCTCCTGGACGCCGCTTTATGAGCGTTGTCCATGATGAAGAGTTGACGAGAAAGGAACCTGAAAAAAGTCTTCTCGCCCCTATGAACAGGAGCGGAGGGCGGAACTCCATGGGCCGTGTGACAGCTCGTCATCGTGGAGGCGGTCACAAGCGTAAGTACAGGATTATTGACTTCAAGCGTGATAAGGTAGATGTTCCTGCTAAGGTGGCAGCCATAGAATATGATCCTAACCGCAGTGCCCGTATTGCACTTTTACACTATGCAGATGGTGAGAAAAGGTATATACTCGCGCCTCTTGGTTTGAAAACCGGTGATGTGGTCATCTCTGCCGATGAGACAGATGTAAAGCCGGGCAACAGCATGCCTTTGAAAAATATTCCTCTTGGCACGCTGCTTCACAATATCGAGATGCGTCCGGGCAAAGGCGGTCAGGTAGTCAGAAGCGCAGGCGGCTCTGCACAGCTTATGGCCAAGGAAGGTAAATATGTCCAGATACGCCTTCCAAGTGGCGAGGTCAGGATGTTTCTTCAGGAATGCCGTGCCACCATTGGCCAGGTAGGTAATCTGGAACATGAGAATATCTCTATCGGCAAGGCAGGCAGGAGCCGCTGGTTAGGCAAAAGGCCAAGGGTCAGGGGTGTTGCAATGAATCCGGTCGATCATCCTATGGGTGGTGGAGAAGGGAAATCTTCTGGCGGGCGTCATCCTTGCAGTCCCTGGGGATGGCCTACAAAAGGCTACCGCACCAGGCGCAGGAAACCCAGTGATGCCTTTATCGTTCGCAGAAGATATAAGAAATAACTGCTCGAAATCAAGAGGAGAACAGGTCTGTGCCAAGATCTATTAAAAAAGGACCGTTTGTTGACGGACATTTGCTGAAGAAGATCAGAAAGGCCATTGACACCAATGACAGAAAGGTCATTAAGACGTGGTCGAGACGGTCTATGATTATTCCAGAGATGGTAGGCCTTACTTTTGCAGTTCACAACGGCCGGAAGTTTATTCCGGTGTTTGTTACAGAAAATATGGTAGGCCACAAGCTTGGGGAATTTGCTCCCACCAGGACCTTTTACGGCCATGCGGCTGATAAGAAATCCAAGGTAAAGAAGAAATAGGAAGGTTGATCATGGAGGCCAAGGCAGTAGCCAAATTCAGACGGATATCGCCGCAGAAGGCAAGGCTCGTAGCGGATCTCATTCGCAACAAGCCTGTAGACGAGGCAATGCAGATCGTAAGCCTTTCGCCCAGAAAGGGAGCAAGGATTATCAAAAAGGTTTTGGAATCTGCCCTGGCGAATGCGTCTGAAAATATGAATTTAGATGTGGACAGCCTTTATGTGAAGAAAATATGTGTTGACCAAGGGCCGCAGTTGAAGCGTTGGCATCCGAGGGCCATGGGAAGGGCTTACAGTATTCGTCATAAGCTGTCACATATCACTGTAGTATTGGATGAGTTTTAGAGAGCTGATTTCAGGAGGCGATTTTGGGTCAGAAAGTTAATCCTATAGGACTTCGGTTAAAAATCACCCGGACATGGGATTCAAAGTGGTTTGCTACCAAAAATTATCCCGAGTATGTGCACGAGGATCACAAGGTGCGCAATTACGTCAAAAAACGTATGTATCATGCCGGGATATCAAAAATAGAGATTGAAAGGGCTGCCAACCGCATCAGGGTGCGTATTCATACAGCCAGACCCGGAATCGTTATTGGCAAGAAGGGCGTTGAAATAGAATCCCTGAAAAAGTCCCTGGAACAGCTAACTAAAAGTCCAGTATTGATAGATATCACAGAGGTGCGCAGACCCGAGCTGGATGCCCAGCTCGTGGCTGAAAATGTGGCGGCACAGCTTGTGCGCCGTGTTTCATTCCGCAGAGCCATGAAGAGGGCAGTTGGAATGGCACTGAAGTTTGGTGGTCAGGGTATCCGTATTGCATGCTCAGGCCGTCTTGGCGGTGCAGAGATGGCAAGACGGGAATGGTACTTGGATGGCAGGGTGCCTCTGCATACTCTCAGGGCGGATATCGATTATGGATTTGCCCAGGCAATGACCACTTACGGCGTGATAGGTGTAAAGGTCTGGATCTTCAAGGGCGAAGTGCTGCCGGAGAAGGATTCCGAGCTTTTCTCCATAGACATATAGTTATCAAAGCGGGTAAGAAAAGATGTTAGCTCCCAAGAAGATAAAATATCGTAAACATCAGAAGGGAAGGCTCCGGGGGGTTGCCCAGAGGGGAAACACCTTGAATTTTGGGGACTTTGGCCTCAAGGCTCTTGGCAAGGGCAAGATTACTGCCCAGCAGATAGAAGCTGCTCGTATTGCTATTACCAGGCATGTGAAGAGAAAGGGCAAGATCTGGATCAGGATTTTTCCTGACAAGCCTGTTACCAAGAAGCCTGCAGAGACACGCATGGGAAAAGGCAAAGGTGGTGTAGAATTCTGGGTTGCTCCGGTTAAACCGGGACGTATCTTGTACGAGATGGAAGGAGTTGATCCGGCACTGGCTGTGGAAGCGCTCAGGCTTGCATCTTACAAGCTCCCTATACCGACCAAAATTGTAAGCAGGAGCTAGGGTCTATGAACACGATAGAGAAATTCAGGGATTTAAGTGTTAGCGAACTTCTCCAGAAAGATGTGGAGCTCAGGCAGGAACTCTTTAATTTGCGCTTCCAGCACGCTACCCATCAGTTAGAAAATACAGCCAGGCTGAAACTGGTTCGCCGGGATATCGCTCGCGTCAAGACCATAATCAAGGAAAAACAGGTTCAGGGTGCTGAGGAGTAATATGGAAACTGCCAAAGGATTACGCAGGACCCTTACAGGGGTTGTCTCCAGCGACAAGAATGACAAGACGGTTACGGTTGTGGTGCTCAGAAGGTTCAGGCATCCAATCTATGGAAAATTTGTTCAGAAAAGAAAGAAATACATGGCTCACGATCCAAACAATGACTGCCGGGTGGGTGATACCATCATTATTGAGGAACACCGGCCTCTCAGCAGGAGAAAACGCTGGATTGTCCGGGAGATTGTGGAGCGGGCCGTTTAATAAAGTTCGAGGTGTTCAGATATGATCCAGCAGGAATCCAAATTAAATGTCGCGGATAATTCGGGTGCCAAAAAAGTCCTGTGTATAAGGGTACTTGGCGGCACCAGGCGCCGTTACGCCAGGATAGGCGATACCATAGTAGTGACAGTAAAGGAAGCTATTCCCAATTCCAAGGTCAAGAAGGGTGACGTGGCAAGGGCTGTGGTAGTTAGAACCAAGAAAGAGATACCGAGGCCCGATGGTTCACTGATCCGTTTTGACGAAAATGCCGCTGTGCTGATAAACCAGTACGGAGAGCCGGTTGGTACGCGAATTTTTGGGCCTGTTGCCAGAGAGCTCAGGGCAAAACGCTATATGAAGATTGTTTCTCTTGCCCCTGAGGTCCTTTAGAATATTGGAGTTATAACCGGAAATGAAGATGATAAAGACATATCTGAGAAAGAATGACCGGGTTATGGTCATGACAGGCAAAGACCGGGGCAGGGTTGGCAAGATCAAACTCCTGGTTCCTGGCAAGTACCGCGCTGTTGTCGAGGGCGCCCAGATGGTTAAAAGGCATACCAAGCCGGGTCCCCAGTCTTCCGGTGGAATAATAGAAAAAGAGGCTTCCATCCACATTTCAAACTTGAGGCTGATATGTCCCAAGTGTACGGATGCCGTCAGGATTTCCAAGAAGGTATTGGAAGACGGCACCAAGGTAAGGGTTTGCAAGAAGTGTGGCGAAGTAATTCCAACAGAGAGTAAGTAGCCTTCGGGAGGCGGATATCCGATGTTGCAAGTTGAGGAAAAATACCAACAAGAAGCTGTCCCCAAGCTCGTGGAGGAGTTCGGGTATAAGAATAAGATGCAGGTGCCCAGGATTCAGAAAGTGGTTCTGAATATGGGGCTTGGAGAGGCAATCCAAAATCCTAAGATATTGGACAACGCATCCCAGGAGATGGCACAGATAGCAGGGCAAAAACCTGTAATAACCAGGGCTAGGAAATCCATCGCTGCATTCAAGCTTAGGGCAGGTATGCCTATCGGCTGCTGTGTAACTTTGCGCGGTAGGCGTATGTATGATTTTCTTACCAAGCTGATCAATATTGCCATTCCTCGTATCAGGGATTTTCGTGGCATATCACGCAAGGCATTCGACGGCAGGGGAAACTATAGCCTTGGTGTGAAGGAGCATATTATCTTCCCTGAAATCGATTATGATGTCATTGATAAAATCAAGGGCCTCAATATTACCATAGTCACAACTGCGGAGACAGACAGGGAGGCTTTGGTACTTCTGGAAGCCATTGGAATGCCATTCAGAAAGTAAAATACAGGAGGGTGAATTGGCCAGAAAATCTTTGATGGAAAAGGCAGCGCGAGAACCTAAGTTCAGAGTAAGGAGATACAACAGGTGTCCGATTTGCGGAAGGCCCCGTGCATTTCTGAGGAAATTCGGCCTGTGCAGAATCTGTTTCAGAAAAATGGCTTCAGACGGCCTGCTTCCCGGTGTGACGAAATCAAGCTGGTAATTTAAGTAGAAAAGGTATTGCGTTATGTCAATGACAGATCCCATAGCAGACATGCTTACAAGAATAAGAAATGCAGTCCGGGCAGGGCATGAAAAGGTTGATATCCCGGCATCAAAGCTCAAGGTGAATATTGCCAATCTTTTGAAAGAAGAAGGCTTTATTAGCAGTTACAGGGTAATAAAGGACGGCAAGCAGGGTATCATAAGAGTCACCTTGAGATATCACAAGGGTGTGCCTATGTTGCACAACCTTCAGAGGATAAGCAAACCAGGCCGTAGGATCTATGCTGACAAAGATGGTCTGCCTGTTATCAGGGGCGGTTTGGGAATGGCCATAATATCGACATCCAAGGGCGTTATGACCGATGTTGCAGCGAGGCAGCATGGCGTAGGCGGTGAAGTAGTCTGCGCAGTATGGTAGCGGGAGTTATAGATCATGTCTCGAATAGGAAAATTACCGATCAAGGTCCCTGGCGGAGTCAAGGTGGCCATAGAATCAGACAGCAATGGCCAGTTCATCAGGGTCGAAGGTCCTAAAGGAAAGCTGGAAAGACGGATCAATTCCAGTGTAAGTGTTAAGCTGGATGGAGATACTATCTATGTGTCAAGGAGTGCTGATTCCAGGCCTGTAAGGGCACTCCATGGTCTTACACGTGCTCTGATTGCCAATATGGTACAGGGTGTAAGTAATGGCTTTAAGAGGGAACTTATAGTTACTGGTGTAGGATACAAGGTGGAGGAAAGTGGCAAGGGCCTGACCCTTCATCTGGGTTATTCTCATCCAATTGATTTTCCTCTGCCTGAAGGGATTACAGCAAAGGTAGAGAGGCAGAAGGAGATAAAGGTTATCCTTGAAGGTTATGACAAGGAACTTCTTGGTTTGACTGCCGCAAAAATAAGGGCGTTTAGGCCACCTGAGCCGTATAAAGGCAAGGGAATCCGCTATTCGGATGAAGTTATAATAAGGAAGGCCGGTAAGGCTGCGGCCAAGTAATAATCAGGTATTTTTGATATGGGAAAGACTAATCCAAGACAAAAGGCTCGTTTAAGGCGCAAGGTGCGGATCCGCAGGAAGATATCTGGAACCACGAGTCGTCCAAGACTTTCTGTTTTTCGGAGCAACCGCTGTATCTTTGCTCAGATTATTGATGACGAGAATGGACATACAATGGTCTCTGCGTCTTCACTCAAACTGGACTCTCCGGAGCAGTCAGAAGGTGTTGGCAGAAAGACTGCCTTAGCCCGTGAGGTTGGGAAACTGATTGCTGCTCGGGCTAGGGAAAAGGGGATTGAACAGGTTGTCTTTGACAGGGGTGGTTATCTTTATCATGGCAGGGTCAAGGCACTTGCAGAAGGTGCCCGAGAAGCTGGGCTGGTGTTCTGATAGTTCTTAATTGTGCAGTGGATTTTTATCGAGGGGTTTAGGCTTGCAGGCATATACAGAACAAAAAGATTTGGATCTTATTGAAAAGATTGTATTTATCAATCGAGTGGCCAAGGTTGTAAAAGGTGGCCGCAGGTTTTCGTTTAGTGCCATTGCCGTGGTGGGTGATGGAAAGGGCGGAGTCGGTTTTGCGATGGGCAAGGCCAAGGAAGTTCCGGATGCCCTTAGAAAGGCTACTGAAAAAGCCAGGAAGGCAATGGTAACCATCCCTATGGTTGGCACTACCATTCCCCATGAGATCACAGGCCATTTTGGGGCAGGCAGGGTATTGCTAAAGCCTGCGCCTCCAGGTACAGGTGTCATTGCTGGTGCGGTTGTCAGGGCAATAATGGAAGCAGCCGGGATACACGATGTCCTGACCAAATGTATAGGAACTAATAATCCCCACAACGTGATACGTGCCACGTTTAATGGCCTGAACGAGATTAAGGACTCGGTCGCAAGGGCTAGGCTCAGGGGTAAAACCATAGGTTCAGACCGGAAATAGGTCTCGCCAGCATATTTCATGGGCTTATTAGGATTGATTCGTTCTGATCTATATCACTCAGAGTTGGATTTTTCCATTATCCCCCGGAGTAAAAGATGATTACATTAGATTCTCTGGCACCTCACAAGGGTGCCAAAAAGGCAAAAAAAAGAGTAGGACGTGGCCAAGGAAGTGGTCATGGAAAGACGGCGTGCAGGGGCTCAAAGGGGCAGAAGTCCCGCTCCGGTGCCTCTATACCTGCGGGTTTTCAGGGCGGTCAGATGCCTATTTACAGGCAGCTGCCCAAGAGGGGTTTCAAAAATCCGTTCCGCAAGGCATACGGCGTGCTCAATGTCTCCACACTTGATGTTATTGATTATGATGGCGTGATTGATATTGAATTTCTGCAGTCCAGGGGACTGATCAGAAAGCGGGATCGTCTTGTCAAGGTGCTTGGAAACGGAGAGATAACCAGACCTGTAAAGATCAGGGTTAATGCTGTCAGCCGTGCCGCCAGGGAAAAAATAGAAAAGGCTGGCGGTCAGATAGAGATTGTAGCTTAACTGGACTCAGCAGGGCTAACATAAGTTCGTTTAGATACCAGGAGATAACAGGTGCTCAAAGGCGTAGAAGGTTTAGGCAATGTTCCTGAACTAAGAAGGCGGATCATATTTACTCTCTTGATGCTGGCGGTTTACAGGGTCGGCGTCCAGATACCTACACCTGGCATTGACGCTCAGGCCCTTGCATCATTTTTCGCCAGGGCCCAGGGTACATTGTTCGGCATGTTTGACATGTTTTCAGGTGGCGCCCTGAAGAAGTTTTCCATATTCGCTCTTGGTATCATGCCTTATATCAGTGCCTCTATTATCATACAGCTTCTCCAGGTAGCAGTGCCGCAACTTGAGCAGCTCAAAAAAGAAGGTGAGGCTGGAAGAAAAAAGATCAGCCAGTACACCAGGTACGGCACTGTGGGATTAAGCGTTCTTCAGGGCTTTGGCATAGCCATTGGCCTTGAGAGCATGATGGCTCCGGGGGGGCTACCTGTTGTTGCCCATCCTGGATGGGCCTTTAGAATACTTACTGCCTTGACTCTCATGTCAGGTACAGTGTTTCTCATGTGGCTGGGTGAGCAGATCACCGAGCGTGGCGTGGGCAATGGTATATCTCTCATAATCTTTGCCGGTATTGTGGCCAGGATGCCTTCGGCCATAATCGATACCTTCAGGCTTATGAAGACCGGTGAAATAAACGCTGCCTTCATGCTGTTTCTCCTGGTGATGATGATCGCAGTAGTTGCCTTTATATGTTTTATGGAGCGTGCTCACAGGCGCATACCGGTACACTATGCCAGGCGAGTTATAGGCAAGAAGGTATATGGCGGGCAGAGTACCCATCTGCCCCTTAAGGTGAATACCGCAGGAGTTATTCCACCTATCTTTGCTTCGTCCATTATTATGTTTCCTGCCACTATAGCCAATTTTATCCAGGTGCCATGGATGCAATCCATTGCGCAGTCTCTCAGGCCTGGCAGTCTTGTGTACGAATCTGTCTACGTGGCACTGATAGTGTTTTTCTGTTATTTCTATACTGCGATTATCTTTAATCCCACTGAAATTGCTGAAAATTTACAGAAAAATGGCGGTTATATACCTGGTATAAGGCCTGGCCGCAAAACAGCTAAATTTATAGACAGCATTTTAGGACGTTTAACTCTTATTGGAGCTGTTTATGTTGCTTTGGTTTGCGTGTTACCCAGTATATTGATTTCGAAGTTCAATGTGCCTTTCTATTTTGGCGGTACTGCACTGCTTATTGTGGTGGGCGTCGGGATGGATACGCTGGCCCAGATCGAATCTCACCTTATTACCCGTAATTATGAGGGGCTTATTCAAGGTGCCAAGATGGGGGGGAGACGCTAACTTTTTCTGGCAGACATCTTGTGAAAAAGATTAAGGGACGTCGCGGTATCATTCTGAAGGCTCCCTGGGAGATAGAGAAGCTCAGGGCAGCGAATCAGATAGTGGCTGAAATACTTTCCGAGCTTAAGCAGCATTTGCATCCAGGAGTAACTTCAGGTGATCTTGACAGGATTGCTGAAGAAAGGATAGCTGCCAGAGGTGCAGTGCCGGCTTTTAAAGGATATCATGGATATCCATGCACAACCTGTATTTCAGTCAATAATGAAATTGTTCATGGTATCCCTTCTGATAACGGCTTCATAGAAGAGGGTGATCTTGTAAGCATAGATCTTGGCGTAGTCTTTGATGGTTATTTTGGCGATGCAGCCTTTTCTGCAATTGTTGGCGACAAAGGTTCGGACTTGGCTAAAAGGCTTTTAAGTGTTACAAAGGAAGCCCTTTATAAAGGCATTGCAAAGGCAAAAAGAAAAAACCGTCTTGGGGACATATCTTCAGCTGTTCAGAGATATGTGGAATCCCATGGTTTCGGTATTGTCAGGAAGTTTGTTGGACATGGCATTGGCAAGGCCCTTCATGAGCCCCCTGAAGTGCCCAATTTTGGCAAGGCGCATACAGGGCCGGTTCTTAAGTCGGGTATGGTTCTGGCCATAGAACCGATGGTGACTGCAGGTCATTACGATGTCAAGGTCATGGATGATGGCTGGACAGCTGTGACTGCAGATGGTTCTCTGGCAGCTCATTTTGAGCATACCATAGCCATAACGGACAAGAAGGCTGATATTCTGAGTGACGGTTTTATGTAAATTTTGAGTGCCGCATTATCAAACAGGATATTGATGATGTGAGGCATTTTTATGTTTTCGAGTTGGGACCTGGGCAGCTCTGTGCTGCTGTTTGAGGATGCAGACATGCTGCCGGGGACCGGTTGTATAGAATTACAAGGTTTTGTTAAGGAAAAGGAGTAATATGGCCAAGGAAGATGCCATACAAGTTGAAGGAAAAGTATTGGAAACATTGCCCAATGCAATGTTCAGGGTGGAGCTTGATAACGGTCACAAGGTGCTTGCACATATATCAGGCAAGATGAGGATGCACTATATCCGTATACTGCCAGGTGACAGGGTGACTGTCGAGTTATCACCATACGATCTGACCAGAGGAAGGGTGATTTTCCGCTCCAAATAGATATAGGAGGTCCAGATCATGAAGGTAAAAGCATCAGTTAAAAAAAGATGTAAGGATTGTCGTATCATTAGGCGCAAGGGCATTGTGCGGGTTATTTGCAAGAACCCGAGGCACAAACAGCGCCAGGGATAAAGAGGGGGTTTTACAGTGGCACGTATTGCAGGGGTTGATTTGCCCAAGAACAAACGTCTGGAGATAGCCCTGACATATATCTACGGAATCGGTCGTACGTCTGCCCAGAAGATACTGGACAAGGCAGGTATAGATTGGAACAAGAAGACCGATGAGATGACGGACCAGGATATTACCGCCATACGTAAGATCATAGATTCCGAATACAAGGTTGAAGGAGATCTCAGGCGTGAGGTTTCCATGAATATCAAGCGGCTCATGGATCTTGGTTGTTACAGGGGGTTGAGGCATCGCCGCGGATTGCCTGTAAGAGGGCAGAGAACCTCCACCAATGCAAGAACCAGGAAGGGCCCCAGGCGGGCTGCAGTTAAAAAGAAGAAGAAATAGTTTCCGGAGGATTAAATGGCTTCACCGAGGCGTGGCGGAAAGAGAATCAAGAAAAACATCCCGGAGGGTGTTGCTCATATACAGGCTACATTCAATAATACTATAGTGACCATAACAGACAAGACAGGCAATGCCATATCCTGGTCGAGTTCCGGGTCAAACGGCTTCAAGGGCTCCAGGAAGGGTACGCCCTTTGCTGCACAGGTAGCCGCAGAGAATGCGGCCAAGAAGGCTATGGAACATGGTGTCAGGAGTGTTGAGGTCCATGTAAAGGGACCTGGCTCAGGAAGAGAGGCAGCATTGAGGGCGCTTCAGATGGCAGGGATACAGGTCACGGTAATCAAGGATGTTACACCTTTGCCTCACAATGGGTGCCGTCCGCCAAAGCGCAGACGTGTTTAATGCGGCTGCTTACTCTACCCATACGCATGCTCTTCTGACATAAGTTTATGTTCATGAAGGTTGATTTTTTTACCGAAGGTCAGCCAGCAGCATGTCTTATGGAAATTTTGAACTATAAGAGATTTATCGATTTTTAACCGGAGGAAAGACAGTGGCAAGATATACAGGTCCGCGGTGCAGATTGTGTCGGAGAGAGGGAAGCAAGCTGTTTCTCAAGGGAGATCGTTGCTTTTCTGAAAAGTGTGCCTTTGAAAGAAGGAGTTACGCTCCTGGCCACCACGGACAGGGCAGGATCAAGGTATCAGATTACGGTATCCGGCTAAGAGAAAAGCAGCGGGTTAGAAGGATTTATGGTGTCAACGAGTCACAGTTCAGGCGTTATTTTGAGATGGCTGATAGACAGAAGGGTGTAACAGGCACAAATCTCCTGGTGCTTCTGGAAAAAAGGCTGGACAATGTTGTGTACAGGCTCGGATTTGCGGATTCCAGGGCGCAGGCCAGACAACTGGTAAAGCATGGCCACATACGTGTCAATGGCATTAAGGTGGATATCCCGTCTTTCCAGGTAAAGGTTGGTGATGAGATAACACTGCGGGAAAAAAGCAAGGACATAATTCATGTGGTGCAGGCACTGGAGGCAGTTGCCAGGCGCGGGGTTCCGGACTGGCTTGAGCTGGATGCTGACAATAAGAAAGGTACAGTCAAGTCCATTCCTGAGAGGACTCACATTACTATGCCCATTCAGGAACAGTTTATTGTGGAATTCTATTCCAAGTAAAAGTATTTAAAACTGCAAAAAGGGATTATGGCTACAGAACAGCAGCAACCATATTATAGAAACTGGCGGGAACTTGTCAAACCCAAGCGTCTGGCAATCAATCAGGATACCAGGACGGAAAGGTATGCCAAATTTACCTGTGAGCCTCTTGAAAGAGGTTACGGGATAACGCTTGGAAATTCACTGAGACGTATCCTGCTGGCATCGCTGCAGGGTGCGGCAATTATTGCCGTAAGAATAGAAGGGGTTCCCCATGAGCTTGCAACCATTACAGGTGTTATTGAAGATGTAACCGCTATAATCCTCAATCTCAAGGGTGTAAGGCTCAAATTATCTGCAGATGAAGATAAAATTCTGGCAGTGGAGAAAAAGGGCCCGTGTACAATTACTGCGGGAGACTTGGTTGCTGTCCAGGGAGGGGTTGAAGTCCTCAATCCGGATCATGTAATCGCTCATCTTACAGAGGATGGGGAGTTGCGCATGGAACTCCTCGTGAGGTGGGGCAAGGGATATGTCTCTGCCGAGGAAAATGCACAGCTCATACAGGATGAACCTGTAGGAACCATTGCCATTGATTCTCTGTTTTCTCCTGTGAGAAAGGTGAATTACAAGGTAAGTCAGGCCCGTATAGGCCAGATGACCGACTATGACAAACTTGTTATAGAAATATGGACTGACGGCAGTGTGGTTCCTGAAGATGCCCTTGCATATGCAGCCAAGATATTGAAGGAACAGGTCAATGTATTCATCAATTTTGATGAGACAGAAGAGCCGGTAGAGGAGGTTGAAGGCCCTCCATATATGGATAAGCTCAAGGACCTGAATAAGAGGATCGATGAGCTGGAATTTTCCGTTCGTTCAGCCAACTGCCTGAAGAATGCGAATATAAACTATATAGGCGAGCTTGTGCAGAAGAGTGAGCAGGAAATGCTCAAAACGAAGAATTTTGGCAGGAAATCCCTGGAAGAGATACTGAGAATTCTGGACACCATGGGCTTGTCACTGGGTATGAAGCTGGAAGGCTGGACCCCGCCTGAGACCGAGGAAGAGAAGGAAGGTGACAAATAATGAGACATCGGAGAAAAGCCAAATATTTTGGAGTAAAAACTGCACATCGCAAGGCCATGTTCAGGAATATGGTCACATCGCTCTTTAGACATGGAAGGATTACCACCACGGTTCCCAGGGCAAAAGAGCTGAGACGGGTTGCAGATAAAATGGTCACATTGGCAAAGGATGGCAGTCTGCATGCAAGGCGCCAGGCCCTGTCTGTCATTATGGACAAGGCTGTAGTGGCCAAGCTGTTTACAGAAATTGCTGACCAGATGATGTCGCGCAATGGTGGTTATACCAGGATAGTAAAGATCGGTCCAAGGCGTGGCGATGGTGCCATGATGTGTATAATTGAGCTTGTGCGCGAATCCATAAAGCCTTCTGGTTCAAAGAGGAAGAAGGCGCCTGCAGCAGCTGAAGAAGTGGCCCCAACAGTTATTCCAGAGGCAAAAGAGGAAGCATCTGCAGAACCGGAACAGGATACCGAAGTCCTGGAAGAGAAAGCCGGTGACAGTGAGTCTGAAAGTGTTTCCGAGAAAGCAGAGGTGTCGGCAGAAAACAGCGAATCTTCGGATATATCTGAGGAAGAAGAATCCACAACCGATGAGATTCCCGGGGAATCCGAGACCGAGCAACCTGTGGTAGAAGCAGTAGCAGAAGACTTAGAAAATGCTGGTGCAGATGGTGTTGAGGCCAGAGATCTCCCAGACAATGCCGCTGAGATAGAGGAGACAGAAAAAAAGGAATAATTTTTGTTGGCAGGCCTTGACCTGAAGCCCATTTTCTGGTAAAGAATTTTTTAAATGTAAATATGTTTTTTTGGCTATGGCAGCCCTTTCGCCCGTAAGAGGTGAAAGGGCTTTTTTTATTTGTAAAAATGGTGGCAGGTCCCTGTTGGAGACAGGTACTCCCCGGTTGCATGGTGGCCGGGGTTTTTTATGTCAACAGTCAGTACCGGCCCATGTCTCAAAAAAGAATAAGTACTGACTTTTATGTTTAGAAAGGTATTTCCAGGTGTTCTTTTTGGGAATCCTTCAGCTGATTCAGGGACTTGTTGTAAAAATCTATCACTTCCCGCCTGCTTATCATGCCCAGAAATTTCGTCGGGTCATCATCTGCAACAACGGGTATCCTGTCTATATTCCTGATGGTAAATTTTTTCAGGAGGGTATTGATGTCCTCGGAGGGTCTTGTGGTGATTACATCTTTCCTGGCAATGTCCTTGGCAATCACCAGAGGGCCAAGTTCCTCGTTGAAGAGGCAGTGTCTTATGTCGTTGATGGAGAATATGCCGGAAAGCCTGCCATGGCTATCAACCACCGGGAAATAGTGCTGATCCGTTGCGCTGAAGAATTTGCAGAACTGTGCGAATGTCATGTCTTCTGGTATAACGGCAAAGACCCGGTTGGGATTAAAGATGTCTTTTACATGGATTCCTTCAAGTATATCGTTAAAAAAGTCTCCCTTGTGGGCAGGGCTGTCTATCTTGCTTTTTACCTGTGCCCTGTAGAGGTTCCAGTTTCTGCTCAGGAAATAGCTCAGGCTGCAGACCATCATGCTGGGGAGCAGCAGGTGGTATGAACTGGTTATCTCGCTGACCACGATAACCGCTGTTATCGGGATGTTAGAGTTTCCGGCAAGAAAGCCCGCCATTCCAACTATGATGAACGGGGCTGCGCTAGGTACGATACCAGGCATGATGTTATGGAAGAACATGCCTACTGCCCCACCTATTGAGCCTCCAATCACAACTGAAGGCCCGAATACGCCACCGCTTCCGCCTGAACCTATTGAAAATGTAGTAGCCAGTATCTTGCCAAGGGCAACTGCTGCAAACAGTCCCATTGATACCTTGCCAAACAGCCCGTCCTGTACGAAACCGTAACTGAATCCCAGGACCTGTGGCAGAAATATGCCGATTGTGCCTGTAGCCAGGCCGCCTATGGCAGGTTTGAGCCAGATAGGCAGTTTTACATGTTGCTGGAAATAGTCATGGAAACCCCAGAAAAATTTTACAAATATAAATATCCCTGCTACCAGGCACAGCGCCAGCACTGTATATGGCCCCAGCGCCAGGGCATTTGTGAATTTGTAGTCTTCGGCCTTGAACATCGAACCCCATCCATAGACAGAGCAGAACAGGCTGTATGCTGTTGTGGAGGCTATGGCAGTAGGGATAATGACATCTGCCTCGAATTCGGGGTCGCGGTAGAGGATTTCAGAGGCAAAGAGTGCGCCTGTAAGCGGGGCACGGAATATACTGCCTATGCCTGCTCCAAGTCCAGCGGCCATGAGTATCCTCATTTCCCTGGGCGGCACCTTTACAATCTGGGCCAGGATTGAACCAAGGCCAGCGCCAATCTGGCATATGGGGCCTTCACTTCCGCCGGAGCCTCCTGAGCCAAGGGTTAAAAATGATGCAAATGTCTTCACCAGGGGAACTTTTGGGGATATCAAACCATTATGCTTATGGTATGCCTCGATAGCTGAGTCGGTCCCGTGGCCCTGGGCTTCGGGACAGAACTTTGCCACCAGAAATCCGCTTAACAGGCCGCCAAGGGCGGGTACAATCCAGAGGACCCATTTCCTCAATTCATGGTGTGTGTGGTGAAACAGGGATGGATCTCCTGCTGGATGACTGGGCCTGTAGCCAGCCAGCCAGTCGAGGAAGAAGAAATGTCCCCAGTTACAGAGGAAATGGAAGATTACAGCCCCTGTACCGGCCATAAGGCCTACAGCGATGCACAGCATTAGCCATCTTCCGGCACGCCTGGCCGGGCTTTTGAGATAGATAGAACGGATATTTGTCATGGCTTCATAGTTAACTTATTTTTGACAGATAATGAATAGTAAATCGATTATATTTTTCTGCCCGGATGTCTACAGGCAGCGTTGACAAGCAATATCTGTGGGAATATGCTACTGCTTCACTTCAAAATTTTGTCGCTGAGGTAGAATTTTATGACAAAGATACCAGGAAAACAGATGGTTGTTGAGGCCCTCAAGAAGGAAGGCGTGAAAGTTGCGTTCGGTTTCCCAGGAGGCGCCATTATAGATGTTTACGATGCTCTGGAAAAAGACGGCAACATTAAGCACGTGCTTGTAAGGCATGAACAGGGCGCTACCCATGCAGCAGATGGTTATGCAAGGGCTACCGGCCAGGTCGGGGTCTGTATTGCTACTTCCGGCCCAGGAGCAACCAATACGGTTACAGGCATAGCAACAGCCTATATGGATTCTATCCCCATGGTTGTTTTTACCGGGCAGGTACCTACCGGGCTGATTGGCAATGATGCATTTCAGGAGGTTGACATAGTCGGTATAACCAGGCCATGCACAAAGCATAACTATCTTGTCAAGGATGTGAAGGACCTCCCTCGGATACTGAAGGAGGCATTTTACCTGGCGAAGTCAGGCAGGCCAGGCCCGGTGCTCATTGATCTGCCCAAGGATGTTCAGAATGCAAAGGCGGAATTCGTTTATCCTGACAAGATCAAGCTCCGTTCCTACAACCCGGTGGTAGAGCCACACGGAAAGCAGATAGAACGCGCATTCAAACTCATAGAAAAGGCCAAACAGCCCATTATCTATGCTGGCGGAGGGGTCATTATAGCTGATGCCCATAAAGAGCTCACACGTCTTGCAGAATACATAAATGCTCCGGTTACCATGACATTGATGGGGCTTGGCTGTTTCCCTGGCACAAGTGAGCTAAGCCTGGGCATGCTTGGAATGCATGGAACGTATTGTGCCAATATGGCCATGGCCAATACGGATCTTATCATTGCCGTTGGCGCCCGGTTTGATGACAGGGTTACTGGAAAGATAGAGGCGTTTGCACCCAATGCCTCTGTAATACATATCGATATAGATCCGACCTCTATCCAGAAAAATGTGAAGGTGGATGTGCCAATAGTGGGCGATTGCAAGAGGGCGCTGAAGAAGCTGGTCCGGGAAGTTGAGAAAGACGCCAGGACCCCGGAAGTCTGGAAGGAGCGTTCTCAGGCCTGGTGGGATCAGATAAATGCCTGGAGAGAGCGGCATCCCTTGACCTACAAGAAGGAATCCGGGGTTATAAAGCCCCAACAGGTTATAGAAACTCTCTATGAGATGACGAAAGGGAAGGCCATAATCACGACTGAGGTAGGTCAGAACCAGATGTGGACAGCCCAGTTTTATAAATTCGATGAGCCGAGAACTCTGCTGACTTCAGGTGGTCTTGGCACCATGGGATACGGTTTTCCTGCCGCAATTGGTGCACAGATGGCATTCCCCAACAAGCTCGTGGTGGATGTTGCCGGAGATGGCAGTATACAGATGTGTATCCAGGAGATGGCTACCGCCATGGAACAGAGGCTGCCGGTCAAGATCGTAATATTGAACAATGGTTTTCTCGGCATGGTGCGCCAGTGGCAGGAGCTCTTCTATGATAAGGTCTATGCAGCCACGGAATTTTCCGTAACTCCTGACTTTGTCAAGCTGGCAGAGGCATATGGCGCCAAGGGTTTCAGGGCAACCAAGCCCGAAGAGGTAGAAGAAACTCTCAAGAAAGGCCTAGAGGCCGAAGGACTTGCCATAATGGAATTTG
>JALWYO010000128.1 GCA_026992735.1 Deltaproteobacteria bacterium | reverse complement strand
CATGGCAGGATCTCTTTTTTTTCTCTGCAATCCAAACAATCCTACAGGGCTCTTCATAGCACCGGCTGATCTCGTGGAAATCATCAGGCAGTATCCAGAGACAACCTGGATCATCGACGAGGCATACGCCCCCTTTATTGCAAAAGACAGGAAAAGCTCTATCCTGATAAAGGACCTGCCACCAAATGTTGTTATCTTGAGGTCCTTTTCCAAGATATATGGCATTCCGGGCTTGAGAATCGGATGCCTGGTCACCACAGGCGGCATAATGCGCAAGCTCAGGGCAAGCGAACGTCCCTGGGCAGTAAACCGCATGGCTCAAATAGCCGCCTGTTTCCTGTTGGACATGCCAGAATTTGAAAACCAGGTGCGGGATTGCTGCATGGCAGAAAAACAGACCCTGCTCTCCGGCCTTTCAGGCCTGGATGGTTTTACCTGCCTCCAGGGGGCGGCACACTTTGCCCTTTTCAAGCTGTCAAAGGATATTAAAGCAAAAGCACTGGCAGGGGCACTCAGGCAAAAAGGCATGCTGGTGAGAGACTGTGAAAACTTTAAGGGCCTTGAAGGAGACCACATCCGCGTAAGCCCGAGAATGCATGATGACAATCTAAAACTGATAAAGGCTGTAAAAGGACTCGTATCTGAATATTCCGGCAGTTTATAAATCTCTAAGACATATCTGCTGAAGGGAAATCCATGTTTTTTACTCCACTAACCCTCCTGTTCTTCTTTGGTTTTGTACTGCTCTTCCTGTTCCTGTTCCTCTTTATACATATAGGCATCATCACGATTGCCTTTGAGAGAATAGGACTTACAGAAGGACAGACATTTGCATTTCTCCTCCTGTCCCTCGTAGGCAGCAATATAAACATACCTATCAAGAAGATACCTCTTGCCGGCCAGCAATCCTTTTCAATGACCACCAACTTCTTCGGGATGAGATACAATGTGCCTGTCCAGCAACCCAGGGAAATGGTCCTTGCCGTAAACGTGGGAGGTGCAATAATCCCGTTTATCCTTTCCGTTTATCTCATGTTGAAATGGGGCATGTTGCTACAGCCACTGTTCGGAATATTCTGTGTCGCAGTGGTCAGCTATGTAATGGCCCGGCCGGTGCCTGGAATCGGGATTGCCCTGCCTGTCTTTGTGGCGCCATTGATGGCGGCCTTCATTGCCATATTCATGGCTCCATCTGCCTATGCACCCTCGGTTGCCTATATCTCCGGAACCCTCGGCACCTTGATAGGAGCTGACATCATGCACATCAAGGACCTGGGAAAGGTCCAGGCGCCCGTGTTATCAATTGGCGGAGCCGGAACCTTTGATGGCATATTCCTGGCAGGCATCATCGCGGTGCTGTTCGCATAACCTGCTATTTTACTGCCCCTTTACTGAAAAGCCTTGGGGCAAGCATCAGCATGGCCAGTATTGGATGACGACGCAGAAACGGGCTGACTTCTACCTCAACACCTGAATGCCTCTTTATTTTCCAGAGGATGTAATCTACACCTCCTCTGAAGGTCCAGGCGGCCTTGGCAAGCCTCATAACAGATAACGTTTTTCCCTGGATTCTCCTAAGCCACCATGCTGCTCTGCATATCTGCCTTCTGACCATGCTTATCTCAGCGTAATAGACCTGCTGCACCCTGGCGCCTTCCACAACCTGTTTCCGTTTATCAATCCTGCAGATCTTGAACGGCAGACAGGGAATGGCTGCTGAGACGATCTTTTTCACTACAGAGGCCTGATAAATCCAAAGCCTTGACAGGCGTTCAGGCCCTTCAGGCCTCAACTCTGCACTGTAACTCATGCGCAATCCTGTACACCACAGGTCTTTTGCAGTGAATTCAGCCTGTGTACAGGGTAAAATATTGGATAGAAACGTAACGACAGAATGACACAGGCCGTACTCGATGGACTTTCTGGCCTTGTTGTCCCGCCAGTATAATACAGCTACAGGCTGGCAGAAGCGCGCCCAGAAATAGGACTGGAACGTGCTTTCTCCGGTCTTTCTCCGAAAATCCCGCATGGACAATACTGCATACTTGGCGCGAATACGCCGGTCTCCGTAATCTGCTTCCGCGTAAAATACATTGGGAGGCAAAATCCAGTTTAGAAATGCCAGCCACGGCCTTTTACTGTAAAAAGACTTGTAATCCTCTACAATAAGATAAAGATCTACAAGGCTGTCAAATTCACTGCCTGACTGCAGGCAGGAGCCGTAATAGATAACGGCCTTCACGCTGGAACCGTACTGCCTGAGAAGATCATCAACGAATTTCTGAAGGGCAGGCGAAGCCCTGTAGCCAAATGCCTGAGCCCTTATAATAGCCATAAGGGAGGAAGATATTGCCGGCACTTTCAGCATTTGAGAAATTTCACCTCTCCGGCGCAATCAAGGATGAAGCCCTGTCCCTGGGCCAGGGGTCTGAACAACTGGCCATCCAGGGCCACGCCCTCTGCCCCCTCAAGGATTATACGCGTGGCATTGAATGAATAGTAGCCATTTTTCTCATTCAGACAGGATGACTGGCGGCCTGCAAGCATGGCGGCCAAAACCCTTAACAGGTGTCTACGGCTCTCTCTTACTGCCAAAAAGTGGAGCGGACCTGAACCAGGCCCGTTGAAGGGACGCATGCGCAACAAAAGTCGTTCCAGGGTGGTTACCATAAAAAACATAAAACTGTCTTTAAGGACGATATTACCGTCAACTGTCACCTTAAACCTGTCCGGTGCTTTGTCCTGCGCAGCGCCCCAGACATGAGAGAGGAATAATTTCAAGGCAGTTATAAGGACTCTTGTCCTGCCTAACAGCGGCCTGCCTTCGAGCCTTGTCTTGTAAAAACTGACGGCGTGATAAAGGCCTGCAGCACCAAGAAACATGCCGTATTCATCAGGAGCCCCTACCCTGTGCAACCTGAGCACCGGCCTGCTGACCACATGAAAACCATGCCCGGCCTCATCCTCATGTTCCAAAAGGCGGCGGACACACTTCAAGGCTGCAGGCTGACTGCCTTTTATGCCAACATCTCCTGCAATTAGATTCGTTGTGCCTCCAGGCAAAATTCCAAGCAGGGGAACAGGC
>JALWYO010000127.1 GCA_026992735.1 Deltaproteobacteria bacterium | reverse complement strand
TTACTGTCAGGTCTTTCCTTGTGGCATGAAAGGCACATGTCTATCCGGCCGTTTGCTGTTTTTGTTACCCTGGTGGCGGTGTTGGCAGTATTCGAGGGCTTTGCAAAGGCTTTGGCCTCAAGGCCTGGGATAATGGAAAACAGGATTACAAAAATTATCAGTAAAAACAGCCGTAGGGATTTGAAAGTAACGGCATCGGAAAGAAGAAATGAAACAAAAAGGGACAGCTTCCGCTGCCCCTGCTCTGTCAGATGATTGGAGCGGGAAACGGGATTTGAACCCGCGACTTCAACCTTGGCAAGGTTGCACTCTACCACTGAGTTATTCCCGCCCTTCATTTTTGAGGCTAAATAATAAGTAGGTCTTTTATCAGTGTCAAGGGCTATCTGAGGTTCCATGCACATTCAAAACGCATGTAAGCGTTCACAGAGCACCACATCTGCTGTGTTGGCGGGCGCTTGAAGTACAGGGAGTACGACTGCGCGCCCGCCGCCTTGCATCTGTGGCACTCTGTGAACGCTTATAAAATGGGGAAGGTGTGCAGCAAAACTCGACATAATCCTGTGATCAGTTACAAACGTATTGTTCAAGCCATGCCGTGGAAACCTGTCCAGAAGAGTGCGGCGGCCATGCTTCCCAGCGTTAACAGATAGAAAAGGGCCATGCTGAAACCGATTTTTCTGCCGCCTAATGAAAAAACCATGCCGAGCTTCATGAATGAATTGACCGTGGTCGCAATCACGATACCATAGACAGCAGCCTGCGGTGACAGCTTGCCATAGGCCAGGCGGGAAAGTGAAAGGGTGATGGCATCGACGTCCGTGAGACCGGAAAGCGCAGAGACGGCATAGACTCCTGCATTGCCGAAGTGTTCATTGAAGAAGCCGAGGGAGCCCAGTATGAACCCGAAAAGCAGCCCCAGCTTCAGCGCCTCGGAGATTTCAAGAGGGTTGCTTTGCTCTGCCACCTCTTCCTTTGCATGGGTCCGTGTGGTTATGTACAGGTAATATACGAAGGCCAGCCCTGTGCCAGCGGCCGCGAGATAGGGGAAAAGCAGCACCTTCGCGAGATCGAAATTGAACACGGAGGCCTCGATCAAAACCCGCAGATACATCAGTGTGGAAGCTATGGCAATTCCTCCGGCATAGTTTCTGAGAAACTGGCGGCGGGTAGCGTACAGCTTCGAGAGGGTTATGGAGACAGCAGTGGAAGAAATGAGTCCGCCGAAAATGCCGGTAAGGTAAATCCCCCTCTTCGGCCCCAGGATTTTCACGGCAACGTATCCCACAAAGGAGATCCCTGCTACAAGCACTACCATCAGCCAGGTCTGGTAGGGATTGAACACGTGCCATGCGTCTATCGTGCGGTTAGGGAGAACCGGCAGGACCACAAACGTCAGAAGGAGAAAGAGAACGGCTGCCTGGATATCCTTCTTTTCCACGTGCCGTTCAAACAGGACAAAACGGCTCTTGAATTCCAGGAACACAACTATGATGACTGCAAGAAATACCGCAAAGCCCGTATGCCCGTAATAAACCATCACACCCAGCATGAAGCTGAGAAGTGCCGTTACCTCGGTGGTAGCACCCCGGTGCTTCTGAAGATACAGCTTATAGGCATAGGCGGTTATTACCAGGAGAACAAAGCCAAAAAGGGCTGCTGGCAGAAAAAACGGCACGTTTTTCTGGATAAGGGCAGCCAGGTATCCCAGCAGTGTTATCAGCGTAAAAGTCCTGGTGCCGGCAAACTCGTCCCTTTTCTGGAGCCGGTAATAGATTTCACGCTGAAATCCTATCATCAGGCCTATGCCGAGGACCGCTACAATCTGTTTGACAAGCGTGATGTCAAGGGGGTCAATCATGGATTATTTCCCTGTATATTCAGAAGTCTTTGTTTTGCATGATAGCATGAAAGTAATAGCAGGGCATTTCATCTGCTTGCAAGAGTGGTAGCTTTTCATGTTTCCTGGTTCAATTCCGTGATGCTCAATGCGTTTTTAACAAACATGCCATGGTTTACAGGATATCTGGATATGTTGCCTGACGCCACGGAGATGCTCTTTGCGGCAATCTGCGTGTAGCTGTTCCTGTTTAGCAGCCTGCCGAGCCTTATCAGGACCGAGACCATGACCGCCGAGCTTGAAGGATAAGAGGCATCCGATGATTCCGAAAGGACGGGAAAATCCATCTTGCCGAAGAGCCAGTCGCCGTTATCGTAAAATCTTTTTATAGCAAAATCCGCAAGAATGGCCGCGGTATTGAGCCAGGAGACATCACTGGTTGCCTCATGGGCAGTTAGCAAGGCGTCCAAGAGAAATGCATAATCTTCAAGAAATGCCTCTGTAGTAGGATCTGTATCAGCAAGTGCACAGTGGTAGAGCCTGTCTCCTTTGAACATCTTTGAGAGCAGTGAATCAAGGCACTGGAGCGCCTTTTTCAGGAAGAGCCCGTCCGACTCCCCGACCAGGAATAGGGATTTTATCATCATGGCGTTCCATGAGGTTATCACCTTCCGGTCAATAAAGGGATAGGCCCTCTGCCTGCGGATGTCCCTGAGCGCTGAGATGGCAGGCTCATACCAGGACGGCCTTTCGTCGCACCTGAGACGCACTATGCTCATCCCCTCGAAATTACCACTGTCAGTAATTGAAAGCTCTGAGGCCGCCTGTCCGGCAAAATCCCTTGTAAAACCGGCATTTTCCACGAGGGCCTGGACAGCCTGCTCTCTGGAATAGACAAAGTATTTCCCTTCTTCACCTTCACTGTCGGCATCGCTCGCAGAAAAGAACAGATCCTTGTCCTGCATCTTTTCAAGCATGAAGAGGGCGGTATCCCTTGCTATATCAAGGAAGAACCTTTGCCCGGTGATCTTCCAGGCCCTGGTATAACTTTCGCACAGCAGCGCATTGTCACAGGTCATCTTTTCAAAGTGTGGCACCAGCCACCTGTCGTCAACGCTGTAACGGCAGAAGCCGCCGTCAACAAGGTCGTACAGGCCTCCCCTGGCCATGCATTTCATGATATGAAACGCCATCTCCCCGGCCCTTTGATTGCTTGGCAAGAGACTGATATCCATCAGCATGTTGAGAATCGAAGGGGATGGGAACTTGGGCGCCCTGGAAAAACCGCCGTATTCCGGCTCGTAAAGCGAGGATGCCTGTTCAAGGAAACGTCCTGCAATGTCGTCCGGCACAGGTCCCATCTCCTGGCGCTGCTGATCTCGGAACGTTTCCATTTGCTTGATTACCTGTGCGCCGCCTTTTTCCAATGTCTCCGGGCGATTCTGCCACATGTCGTGAATGATGTGGATCAGGTCAACAAAGCCTGTAATGCCGAGGCTGCTCAAGGGCGGAATATACGTGGCTGCATGAAACGGTTTCAGGGATGGAGTAAGAAAGACGGAAAGAGGCCACCCTCCTGCCCTGCGATTCATGATCTGGAATATTTCCTGGAAATACTTGTCCAGGTCAGGGCGTTCTTCCCGGTCAACCTTGATGCTGACCATGCGTGCGTTCAGGTATTCGGCAATGGCCTGGTCTTCAAAGACCTCCTTTTCCATTACATGGCACCAGTGACAGCTGCTGTATCCTATTGACAGGAATATGGGCAGGTTTTCTCTTCGCGCCTTTTCAATGGCTTCTTTGCACCATGGGTACCAGTCAACCGGGTTTCTTGAGTGCTGCTGCAGATACGGAGACATCTCTGACGCGAGCCTGTTTGGCATATGCTTCACTCCTTTGGCATGGGAAAGTACAAGGCCGGTTCCATGGAGCCTTGATTATCACAATACAGCCCCTATAATAGTGATTATACACATGCCTGCGGGATTATGAAGTGCTGAGATACCCTGTGGTCAGTTACCATTGATTTACATTTGCTCTGGTGCCCAAGCGACAGGTTTTCAATATCGTCAGGCTGGCCGGTATCATGATGGCGGCAAAGAAGAAAATTAAGCATGCAGCAATGTGGGCAGGGCCTGGCGCGGTAAAACCCTGCTATTCCAGGAACATAAGAGGAGAAACAATCAAATGCGTAAAATTGTCATTTTTGCTTTCAAGGGTGATCCCATGTGTTTTATCCACGTTCTTTTAAATGCCCTTGATCTGCATAACAGGGGTCTGGGAGGTAAAGTCGTTATAGAGGGAGAGGCAGTTAAACTCATTCCGGATATTGCCGCTGAAGGTCACCCTCTGCATGGACTGTACACTGATGCCAGGAAGGCGAACCTTATTGACGGAGTTTGCTATGCCTGCTCTAAAAAGCTTGGCGCTGCGGATGCCGTAGCAGAGGAAGGCCTTGAATTACTGAAAACAATGTCGGGCCATGTTTCAATGGCTGACTATATAAAAGATGGATATGAGATAATTACAATGTAGGAATGATACAGCGGGCCAGGCATCAAACTTGATGAAACCTGTAAATGGAGGAAAGTGTGAATACCACACCTGTGAAGGATATCTCGGCCAGTGATTTGAAGGCATATATGTCAGGGCATAAGGAGGAATCCTACCTGCTTATTGATGTAAGAGAGCCGAAGGAATACAAGCAGGGCCACATACCTGGCTCTGTTCTCCTGCCCTTGAAAGAGGTAGAGGCAGGGATAACCGACTTCGATCTTGAAAAAGACGTTTTCTTTTACTGCAGGAGCGGCAGGCGATCAAGGATTGCCGCAAATCTTGTTGCAGACATGGGTGTACCGGCAAAAAGTATTTACAATCTGGCCGGTGGGATACTGTCCTGGCAGGGGAAGAAGCTTCAGGATTTTCCACGAGTCAGTGTTTTTCCTGCTGATCGTGATATCTCTTCACTCCTGAGAAGGGCCCTTGAACTGGAAAAGGGAGCTCAGACATTCTATACGGCCTGCGCCGGATTGTTCGAACATGAAACCATCTCAAGGGATGCAACGGCCCTGGCTAAACTCGAAGTGGAACATGCGAGGCTTATTTACAGAATCTTGGAAAAATATCAGCCTGATCTGGACAGTTTTGAAAAGATGTTTGAAGAGGCTCAGGCTGACATAATTGAAGGAGGCCTTTCGGTCACTGAGGCGGTAAACAGGCTTAAGAACGCGGAAGGAGATGCCTGTGTCAATTTTTCAGAGCTGGCATTGGAGATAGAATTTATGGCTTACGAGCTGTACAAGAATCTTTCCGCAATGGCCGGAGAAAAGGAAATCGCCCTTGAAATGCTGGCCCTGTCTGAGCAGGAAAAAGGCCATGCAAGGGTTGTTGCCAACATGCTTTCAAGATGTTTCTGAGGAATGGGGGCAGCTTTTTTGCTTGATTCTTGCTTAGTTTCTTTCTTGATCCTATGAAAGAATGATTCAGCCAGCCATTGCATTATCCCAGCAGTTCCCTTTGCAGCTCATGCCCTTAAACAAGTCCGCAAGCCTTTCTGGCAGACAAGGGGTGAAAGGCAATAAATATAGAATGTTCGAATAAAGAGCAAATATACATTGAGCTGCATAATCAAAATTTGGATTATGCAGCTCTCTTTATCCAGTTTTTCTTACCTGTGTTGGCTATCTTTTTCTATCAATGATTCATTATAGGTCATGTATGGCCTGGAGGAGATCCTCCTTCACCTTATCATAGCGAGCTAGGGCCTTGCGGCTCTTGTCATGAAGATTGGCCTTGATCTGCTTCAATTCGTCAGTTATTGCGTGAATTTTTGCCTTTAGTGCCTTGTTGGAGGTTTCTGCCGCCTTGTCCAGATAATTCTGGGCCTGATTGAGTTCATTGCTGACTTCTTCAGATTTGCCCTTAACAAACTGTGCGGTTTGTGCATATGCTAAGTGTAATTTGGCCTCAATAAGGGCTTTCTTTGTAGCACTCTCACCACGCAGTTTGCCCCAGGTGGCGGAAGCCTTCTCTGACTCGCGTTCAACCAGTGCTTGGCTGCGTTGCCAAAGTCTGGACAGACCGGCCCCGGCACCTTGGGCAGTCATGTTCATCTGTCTTTTCAGTCCTTCCAGGCTGTGTTTAAGTTTCATGGCCTCTTCGCGGGTAGTCTTGTCTGTACTCTGCGCCGCCTTGTCCAGCCATGCACTGGCCTTTGCAAGATTTGCCTTGGCGGCTGCATAATCCCTTGCTGCAAAATCTTTGCTCGCTTGCCAGATACTGTTGCGAGCCTGTATGATCGGCGCCCCAACAGCAACAGACAGGATCCGCACGCCGTTCTCAGCCTGTTTTAGTGCCTTGTCGGCCTTGGCCAGTTGTTGGTTATCCAGCGCTTTCTGTGCAGCAATAATCTGTCGTTCCGTGCCTGACAGGGGCAGGTCCACCTCGGTGTAGATCAATGCTGCATCCGCTGCTTCCAGTTCTTTTCTGGCCCCGGCCTTATCGCCTTTTTTCAGATATGCATCCGCAGACCGGATATGCCTTCTGGCCTTTTCGACCGGAACAAAACCCTCGATCTCGGTCAGGTCCGCTTCTATGGGCACCAGGTCCTTAGCTACCTCCTCGGCACTCTCATAATCCAGATGCTTCCTGGCGACCCAGATGTGATCGCGTACTTTGACGGTAGGTTGTTGCAATTTGAGGATGTCTATTAAATTGAGCGATCGCTGCAGATCTGATCTGGCCTTTGCAATATCATTTGCTGCGATAGCAGATCTGGCATCAGCAATATATCGCAGTACATGGGCTGCTGAGCGAGCCATGCTGCGTTCTTCAGCCGGGCTAATAGTACGATCGGGGGTTAACTTGATATTTTCATAAACATCATCCGCCAGGACGCTTTGTGTTGCGACAACAATTACTGTCAAAATGCTGGCAATCATCAAGATCAATATGCGGGATCGAGATTGGCTTTCCATGGAATGTCCTCCTTTCGCTGATCAGGAGAAAAGAACTTGTCTTTTCATCAGAATGATAAAAAATGCTTTTTCAGCAATTGAGCTTTTTAGATAAATCATTACCATAGCATGGACTATATCCTTATAGGCGAGGGGCGCGAGCACTTTTCAACCTTCGTGATACGATCATGCCTGCCTGATAACGTCCCTTGCAACCAGGAGGTTTTCATTGGCCCTTCCGGCCAGGAAATCGGCCGCGTTTCTTATGGTCGTTTCGGCTATGTGGGTCAGTGCCTCTCTGGTGAAGTATGCCTGGTGGCCTGTGACTACCACGTTTGGGAAAGTCAGCAACAGGAGGAATACTTCATCATCGATGATCTGTTCAGAAAGGTTTTTATAGAATATGTCTCCTTCCTCTTCATAGACATCGAGGCCCGCAAAGCCAAGATGGCGTTTCCGCAGGCTTTCAATCAACGCCCTGGTATCTATAATGGCACCTCTGCTGGTGTTTATAAGCATCGCCCCTTTTTTCATGATGGAAAGCTTATTCCCATCGATAAGGTGATGAGTTTCCGGGGTCAGTGGGAGATGCAGGCTAACTATATCCGAGTTTTTCAGTAACTCATCTATGGCTACGTATCTCCCGCCATATTCCTTTACCGTTGGGTTTTCGTTTACGTCGTATGCCAGGACATTCATGCCGAAACCCTGTGCCAGAATCTTCCCCACTATGGTGCCTATCTTTCCTGTGCCAAGGATACCCGCGGTTTTGCCCTTCATATCAAAGCCCATGAGGCCATCTATCAGTAAATTTTCCTCTCTGACCCGGTTGTAAGCCCTATGGATTTTCCGATTTAAGGTCAGCATGAGGCCTACGGCAAATTCTGCCACGGCATAGGGAGAGTACTTGGCCACACGCATTACAGTGATACCAAGGCGTTCTGCCGCCTCCAGGTCTACGTTGTTGAAGCCCGTACACCTCAGCAGTACAAGTTTTATCCCCTCTGCCGCGAGATTTTCAAGCACTTCGGCACCAAGGTCGTCGTTTACAAAGCAACATACCGCCTCAAAACCGCTGGCCATAACAGAAGTATCCTTTTTGAGGCTTGCCTCTGTAAAGTGAAATGTACAAATGTCCTCATGGTTCGCTTGCTCGAGAAACTCGCGATCATAAGGCCGGGCACTAAAGACCAATATTTTCATGATGTCACCTTCTGCCAAGTTGAGCCTCAAGCTTGTCCACATCCTGAATGGTCTTGAGCACACTGTCAGGATTAAGACTCATGGAATCTATGCCGATTTCTCTAAACCATTTTATATATTTGTTTCTGCCATAAATATTATGCTGGAATCAGTCCGGCCAGATCAATAAGCCTCCTGGAATAGCCGAATTCATTGTCGTACCATACCTGGAGTTTCACCGTATCTCCCTGCACGACCCTGGTTGAAAGTGCGTGGACTATGCCTGAATGAGGATTGTCTATGATATCAATGGAGACTATTTCTTCTTCGCTGTAACCCAATATGCCCTTCATGGGGCCCTGGGATGCCTCTTTTAATGCGGCATTTACTTCATTTGCGGTTACAGTTTTTTTAAGGACCGCGCTTATATCGGTGAGGGCGCCGTCAGGAAGGGGAACCCTTACCGCAAGGGCGCTGAGCCGTCCCTCAAGCTCTGGCAAAACCTTGGCTGTGGCCTTGTCAGAGCCCGTAGTTGTGGGAATGAGAGAAACCGCGGCTGCCCTGCCCCTGATCTTTTTCCGGGCAGGCCTGTCCACAAGGCCCTGGGTGGCGGTATAGGCATGGATTGTGGTTACAAGGGCCTTTTCAATGCCAAAGGCGTCGCTTAAGACCTTAAGGGGAGGAGCAAGTGAATTTGTAGTACATGAGGCATTTGAGATGATGAAATGTTTTTCAGGATCCAGCTGTTCATGGTTGACACCCATAACCACGGTTATGTCAGGGTCCTTGGAGGGCGCGCTGATTATTACCCTTTTGGCCCCGCCTTCAAGATGCCTTGATGCCCCGGCCTTTTCAGTAAAGCGGCCTGTGCATTCAATAACTACATCTATTCCCAAGTCTTTCCATGGCAGTTTTTCAGGTGCCTTTTCTGCAAATATCCTTATCTTCTTCTGGTCGAGCTGGACAAAATCATCTCCATGGGAGACCTCATACGGAACCGACCTGTGTACTGAATCGTACTTGATGAGGTATGCCAGGTCTTCAGGAGGGACAAGATCATTGGCTGCTACGATTTCAATGTCTTTACTTTCCGAGGCCATGTAATGTCTGAGGACAAGCCTTCCTATCCTGCCCAGTCCGTTAATTGCTATTTTTTTCATCTGTAATCTCCTGAAATCTTAAAAGGTTTTTTGTTAAAATCCTTCGTGTCCTTCGTGGGCTTCGTGGTGATATTCTTTAAAAACCGTATGCTTGATAAAATACAAATTAAGCAGAGAAGAAAGAAAAGCAATCCTTGGATATAGAACTGTTCACCTCCATTAATGTGCGTTATTTTAACGGAAAAACCTTTTTCACCACGAAGCGCACGAAGGACACGAAGGATTGATTTTTAATGGCAGCATCAGGCAGCGTTGAAGATATCCATAACATGTGCTCCGGAGACGCATCATCGGGGGCTATGCCAGGACCGAAAAAATCGTTATTGAGATGCTCGATTTTTTGGTCCCCGGCCATGAGCATAAGTTTTCCGGTTCCGTGGGTAATTGTCTCATAGCTGGATTGGAAAATCTTTCCGGTTTCTTTTGAACAGCTAAGAGGGATTTTCATAAAGGGGCTCCTTTGAAGATACATGAAGCGTGGTCAGAAAGGATATGCAAAAATCCTCTCTGACCGCGCCATTTGTTAAAGGTGCTATGATTTTTTATCAGTGCCAGAGCCTGTATCAATATCTTCAGGTGGCAGGTGCAGTCCGGAAAGATATTTGTAGACAGACATCCTGCACTTTGCTCCGTACTGGGCCTCCTGGCCGTAGAGCCTGAACCCTTGGGGATCTATCTTTTCCACTATCCTGAAGCGGGTCTCATTCTTCGTGTAGTCACTGACCGGGATTTTGTCGCCGGTGGAATCCACAGCGAGAGGCGGCTCTCCTGCTTGAATCTTGCGGGGATCAAATCGATACAGGGACCATACGCCGCTTTCCACAGCACGCTTCTGCTGCACCGGGCCGAATTTCAGGTCATAACCATGGGCAATGCAGTGGCTGTAGCAGATGATCAGCGAAGGACCTTTATATGAAGCTGCTTCCAGAAAGGCCTTGACTGTCTGGTTGTTTTTGGCCCCGAATGCAACTGTACTGAACTAGACTTAATCTGACACTTGGTTACATTGGGGCAAATTTGTCTGTCTGGTGCAATCTAGCATTTTCTCTTTTGCCAATGACAATGAATCAAGGAAGGTTTGCATT
>JALWYO010000126.1 GCA_026992735.1 Deltaproteobacteria bacterium | reverse complement strand
TGTTGAAAAACAGCCAACGATTATTTCAAAATAACACTATAATTACAATATGTTAACCTAAGTCAGAAACTTGAGATAATGTAAATGTGAATTACGTCTCCACCTCACGGGCTTTTTGATAAGTTACACAACTACATGCTAACTATACAATAATTCAAAGAAATTATTTTTTTCAGGCATTTGAAGTGCGTAATCCGGGATTATAGTTTTGTCGCAAAGATTCCCTGAGCTATAATATCCTTAGCGGATTCAGGGAGGGTCCCAAGTGTCGGCAAGGAAACAGGCACTTTGTGGGCAAATCGGGCAATTATAGAGATACTGAAACGCTTTCTTTATCCAGCGTAATTCATGGCTGCCCGCCGAGGATATCATGTTATGAGGCCTGTAGGCATACAAGGAAAGCAAAGAGTTGGCCGGGTACTTCATGATGTAGCTGTACCCCTTGTTGTCTCTGTGCTGATTGGTGTTACTGCAGGCTTTGGAGGAGTCTTGTTTCACTATCTCCTGGCATGGGGATCGAGGTTTCTCTGGTCTTCTCCTGAAGAGCTTGCCGGTTTGCCTGTATGGCTCAGGCTCGTCATCCCTGCCGGGGCAGGTCTGTTCTCCGGCCTGGTGATTTACTTTTGGGCCCCTGAAATAAAGGGTCCGGGTGTTCCCCAGGTTATGAAGGCCCTGGCCCTGGAAGGCGGGAGAATAAGGCACCGGGTTACCATTCTGAAGACCCTTGTAACCTCCACCCTGATCTCGGCTGGGGCTTCTGTGGGCAGGGAGGGTCCTATTGTCCAGATAGGAGCTTCCATAGGTTCTTCCATATCACAGTTCTTTTCCCTGGATGCGGACAAGCGGCGCCTTGCAGTGGCCTGCGGCGCAGCAGCAGGCATGGCTGCCACGTTCCAGGCACCGATAGCAGGTACAATGTTTGCCGTTGAGATACTGCTGTTTGACCTGGAAGTATCTTCCATGAGCAATATCGTCATCTCTGCAGTCACAGGTACCGTGGTTGCCAGGCAGATGCTCGGTCAGAGGGCCACGATACACCCGCCCAGTTTTGCCTTGATCAGTCACTGGGAGCTGCTTTTTTACCTGGGCCTGGGTATTGCTGCCGGAATAGCAAGCCTTTGCCTGATCTGGAGCCTTTTCGGCCTGCCGGAGATGTGGAAAAAAGTGCCTGTCCCGGAATGGCTGAAACCAGCTATAGGAGGCCTGTTGATTGGAATCATAGGCCTGTTTCTGCCAGAAGTGCTGGGTGTAGGATATGGAGAGATACTTGCTGCACTTAATAACAAGGTTATTTTGGAAACAGCCCTGTTCCTCTTTGTGGCGAAGATTGCTGCAACCAGTATATGTATCAGTTCCGGCATGAGCGGCGGGATCTTCGCACCTTCCCTGTTCATCGGTGCCATGCTTGGCACTGTAGTGGGTGATGTGGCAATGCACTGTTGCCCTATTCAGGGCATCAATCCAGCCTACTATACACTGGTTGGCATGGGTGCAGTAGTCAGTGGCACTACCCTGGCCCCAATGACTGCTGTCCTAACCATCTTTGAGCTTACCTACACATACCAGGTTATTCTGCCCTTGATGGTGGCTTGCATTCCCAGTCTTCTGATAGTCCGTCTTTTTCATGGCTACTCTGTCTATGAGACCAAGCTTTTGTCAGAGGATGTTGAGATTGTAAAGGGACACGAAATAAACAGGCTGAGGGATATGAAAGTTATAGATTACATGTCCCCTCTGGACCAGGTCCTTTATATAGATATGTCTTTTCCAGATATCCTGGAGCAGATGGAGAAGAGTAGTTTCCCCCACTTTGTTGTCCTGGATCGTCAGGGACTGTTGGCAGGAGTCCTTACTGCCAGGGACATAAGAAGTTATTTGATTCACAGGGAAGAGTGTCCGCAGGGAATGAAGGCAGCAGACCTGATGAACCGCAATGTAGTTACCATCAGGGAAGACGAAAGCCTGGAAAAGGCCTTCCACCTGTTTGCTGCCAAGGGATATTCATTTCTGCCTGTTGTTTCCAGCCGGGACAGCGGCAGGGTTACCGGAATCCTGAAAAAGAGCGATTTTCTCAATGCATATCATGAAAGGGTGGTTAAGGAACGCATATTTTCCAGTCTAAATCTATTTTGTCCGCTCAGGCCTCAGAAGCAGCGGCTCCGCGGACAGGACAGCGGAACAGATTAGACTTGCAATCTGTTTTCTGATAAAATTTTTTCATCTGACATTCAGGAGATGATACATGACTGAACTGAAAAATTATCAGGGTGACGAGGGATTTCTTTTTGAGATAATCAATGCCGTGCCGTCAGGGATATTTGTGACAGATCTTGAAAACAATATCCTCATCATTAATAAGGCAGGCGCTGAACTGGTGGGCAGGACGCCGGGCGATTGTTTCGACAGGAAATGCTACGAGGTTTTCAACACGCCCATGTGCCAGACCGACCAGTGTACCTGTAAGGTGGCCACAAGGACCAATTCTGTCAACCAGGGGCAGACGACCTTGAAGGTCGGGAAAAATGAGATACCCATAGAATTTGCCAGCCGTCCTGTGCGCAACCACAAGGGCCAGGTCATTGGATGCGTGGAACACTTCATTGACATATCTGAGAGGCTGGAACAGGAGCGCACTATTCTCAAGCAGCAGGAGGAGATGCTCAAGAAGCGCGACGAGGACATCAGGCATCTTCAGGAAGAGATTCTCGAGCTTTCCACGCCGGTCATAGAGGTCTGGGAAGGGGTTCTGGCCCTGCCTTTGGTGGGAACTGTTGACAGTCACAGGGCTCAGTCAGCCATGGAAAGACTCCTGGCAACCATCGAGAGGACCAGGTCTCCATTTGTCATTATAGATATCACCGGTGTGCCCAACGTGGATACGGCTGTTGCAAATCACCTGCTTCAGACCGTGGATGCAGTGCGTCTCATGGGCAGTGAGGCCATTCTTACAGGGATCTCCACGCGCATTGCGCTTACCATGGCACACCTTGGGGTTAATCTCGGGAGCATCAACGTGAAGAGCCGTATGGCAGACGGGCTGCATTATGCCATACAGAACCTCATGGAGATGCACAGGCAGCAGCTGGCCAGTAACAGATATCTGAATGATGAAGAGAATTAGGTCAGGGAATGGTACCGTTTTCCATATTTTCTCTCGGCGATATCCTGCTCGTGTCTCTTCAGGAGGAGATAGATGATTCCAGTGTGGTGGAGTTGTCCAGCGCCCTGGCCAGGCGGGTCAGAAGAGGTGACATAAAGGGTGTGGTGATAGACCTTGGAGATGCTGAAGTCATTGATACCTTCCTTGCAGAGCACATATCCAGGCTGGCCTCGGTCCTGGAGTTGTTCAACACCAGGACGGTGGTTTCCGGTCTGGGAGCTTCTGCCATAGTTGCCTTGAAGAATTTTAATATTTCTCTTGGAAAAAATCTGGTATTCGCCCTGGATTCTCAACAGGCACTGGAAAAGATTGAAGGAAAGATTGCAGGGCGATGAAAGACAGGACGAATATGCAGCTCGGTCTCACAGAGAAGAGATGCGTAACCGTTGCAGACAGAGAGGGCCTCTGCCAGGCAAGAGGTGCGGTTAGGAATATGTTAGAAGCTATTGGTATAAGCAGTGAGGTCATTCTGGCTCAACTGCTTACCATAGTTGACGAACTTGGAAACAATATTCTCAGGCACGGCGGCAGAGGCAGGCTTTGCATTGCAACAGCCAGGGCTGCTGGAAGAACTGGATTCAGGATAACTGCTGAGGACAGAGGTGCGGGAATAACAGACCTCCCCAAGGCATTAACTCCAGGGTATTCTGAGGATAAGGGAATGGGCATGGGCTTGAATCTCCTGAGGGCCATTTCTGATGATATAGTTATTGCCAATCAACTGACAGGCGGGGCTGTTATAGAGGTCTGGAAATGGATCTGATTGCCATTCAGCCCCTGTGGCAGGAAATGTATATAAGCATCCAGGCCCATGTGTCTGTGGCCAGGACCATAGCCTCCGAGCTGGCCGCCCGCTTGGAGTTTCCCAAGAAGAAGGTGGCGGATATCGTGCTGTCTGTAAGCGAGATGGCCCAGAATCATGTGACGCATCACACCATTTCGGGAAAACTAAGGTTTTTTGGGCAGCACTATGGTGACTGTACAATAATGAGGATATCCAGCCTGGATATGGGTCCTGGAATACCCCGTCTCAGAAAGGCTCTGCAGGATGGACATTCATCTTCCAACGGCCTTGGCAGTGGTCTTGGATGTATAAAGCGGATTTCTGACAGGTTCGCTATCTGTTCCGGAAAGTTCGGGGACTTTCCCTGCCCCGATCTTCTTAACGATGAATTGGAATCCGTAACAATGGTTTCTGCGGAATTTTATTCCGGAGACAAGGATTTTCTGGAATATCCTGTTGATTTTTCATATATTATAAGACCGGCAACAGGAGAACTTTATTCTGGAGATGGTTTCTATTTTAATGCCGAAGGCGCTGTTCAGTCCATGGTGGTTATCGATGCCCTGGGGCATGGCAAGGAAGCTGCCGAGTCTGTGGCAATATGCCTGGAAACCCTCAGGCGGATGCCTGCCAATGCCAACCCTCTGGATTTGTTGCTGGAGGTTGGCAGGGCACTGGTGCATTTCAGGGGGATTGCAGCCCATGCTTTAAGGATAGATACTGCCAGTCATGTGGTGGATGCGGCAGCAGTGGGTAATGTGAACCAGTATCTATACCTGGATGGCAGGCCTGTAAAGGTTGAAGGGCATTCAGGGGTGCTTGGGCCTGTGATTTCACGGTCCGGTATATTGCAGGCCAGATTCGAGAATTTTGACTCGGTTCTGGGCATTATATCTACAGATGGTATTGGAAAGGTTCCAAGGCTAAGGGTTTCCCAATCAGAGACATCCATTTCGTCATTGCTCTGGACAGAATATCTGTTTTCCTGTTGCAACATGGGACAGGTGCCAGCAGACGACGCAACGCTTGTGGTGTGGAAATGGCCGACATAGATCAGCGAATTCACGTTGTAACCCTTGTTGTCAGGAGGGAAAGGGATGTCCCCTTGGTGCGTTCCAAGGCAAAGATACTTGCAGGGATATGCGGTTTTTCAAAGATGAAGCGTGTCCAGATAGCCCTTGCAGCATCGGAGCTGGCACGCTTTCTCCTGAACGTTACCAGGGGGGGAAAGGCTGTGTTTTATATAGTCTGCAAGTTTGAGGCAGGCCGTCGGGGCCCTTCTGAGGCAGGCGTAGAGCTCGATTTCAAAGGACGGCACAGCTGCAGTAACAGCAAAGACGCAGACGACCAAAACTGGGCGGGAGACCGGTCGGACGACCTTTTCCATGCCCTGGACATCGTGGCCGATGAGCTGGATTTTGCCAAGTGTGAGATAGGCAAGCCGCTCCATGTCAGGATTATAATATGGGGTGCCGGAGAGACTTGTGAGGACCTTCAGGAAAAATATGAAGAAATAAAAAAGAACCTGTTTGCTGACCTGGAGGAGTCTTTCCTGGAAAATCTAAGGGCAAAACATGAAGAAGTCCTTGCCCTGCTCCGCACCCTTTCCAGGAAGAACATGGAGCTTGACAAGGCAAACAGCGAACTCCTGGAGCTCAGCCGGGACATGGAATCCCTGGTGCATGAAAGGACTGTAGTTGAGCTGGCCCTCAGGATTGCTGACAGGATAAGAAATCCTGCTACTGTTATAGGCGGGCTGTCAAGGATCGTGCTCAAAAAGTTGCCGGAAGATTTTCCAGAACGTCCCAAAATAGAGGCCATATTCAGGGAAGCCAGAAAACTGGAGGAAATCGTAAAAGATTTTGAAGGGCTTGCCAGGGAACAGGAGCATTTTTTTACAGAGCTGGATCTGAGGGAACTTGTTCAGGAGATACTGGAAGCGTGGCAGCCACATCTGGAGCAGAAGGGGTTAAAGCTGGTGCTCCGCCTGTCAGAAACCCCGCTTAAGATATATGCAGACAAAAAGGTCCTGAAAGTGGCCATTCTTCATGTCTTGAAGAATGCTGTTGATGCCTCTCCCAAGGAGACAAGCCTGGAGGTCCAGGTCAGCCGGGTCAACGGGAGGCCGGTTCTTTCCATAAGAGATCATGGTCCAGGCATACCTCCTGATGTAAAGGAGAGGCTTTTCAAGGAACTGGTGACCACCAAGTCCTCGGGCACGGGGCTTGGGCTTATTATGGTCCATCACATACTCAGGGAGCACCAGGGTGACATAGAGATAAAGAGCGCTCCTGGGCTGGGGACCACTGTGAATCTGATATTCCCGGAAAGGTGGAAAGAAAAGACCCATTGACTCGCGTCTTCTCGGTTTTTGTGGCATGTTTTCTGGTGTTTTTATGTGCTTTGGGCCTGTTGGTATATTCTATTGCCAGCGGTTTTCTGTCTCCTTTGGATTTCTCATGGAACCATCAGCATTTTCATGTTTCGCGTATTTCATGGCCGGATAGTGAGCTCTTGCTGCTGAAGCAGGTTGTCGTGCATGGCCCGGAAGCAGTCATCGAATTTCCTGAAATACGCCTGCGCTTAGGGCCATCCCCACCTTTTTGGGCAGGTGTTGTGCTGGAAAACCCTGAAATTAGGGTTGAAAAGAAGGGCTGCGAGAGCAACGCTAATGGGCCGGTTCGCATTCCCGCAGGGCTTTACCGGCTTTTGCACCTGCTTAACATCCGAAATGGCCAACTGCAGTTGAAGGCCTGCAAGACCTTTGTAAGGATATATGATCTTAATTTGATGCCAGCTGCCCTGGCAGATGGCACTGTTTCTTTTTCCAGCATATCCGCCAATGTTACAGGCCGTTATGATAACACTGAATTCAAGGGAGAGCTTTCTGGTCGGCTTGTCCCTGATTCCCACAAGGCAAGCCTGCTGCTGAGAGTAATGGCCAATAATGGCAACGGCCAGAAGCCTTTAGCCGCCAGGGTAAAGACGGACTTTACAATTCCCGAATCCCTTGACGAGTTTAAGGCCGATTATGCTGTAACGTTCCAGTATCCTGATCTTTCGCCTGTTGTCAAGGAGCTTGGAATCCCGGATCCTGTTGCAATGGATGGCCATTTTGTATTTTCTGAGAGCAGGGGTGTCACGGCAGGAGGCACTTTGAGGCTTCCTGGTGGCAAATATATTTCCAGTACGGGGTTGCCCATCGCTATCAGTCCTGTCATGGCTTATTCAATAACCGGCCCACCTGATCTGTCAAGATTGAGCCTGACCCTGAAACCTCGAAAGGGTCCGCATTCCAGCATGGGTCTGAAAGCCGGTTATGATAAGGTCAATCAGTCCTGGAACATTGAAACAGGCGTGAAGATAGACGGGTTGTCTGGATCAAGAGACCCTGATCATGCATTCGAAGATCTGGGCTTTACTGTAGGCGTGAAGCTGGCAGGCAGCATTGCAGGCAGCAGCAGGATAAACTGGCGGTCCAGCCTGTCATGGGACAAAGGGCAGGTGCTGTTTTATCCCTGGTTTCTGGATCTGTCAGAGCTGAAGGGGAGCTTGAAGGCAAGTGGCTCTTGGTCAAAAAAGGGGTTGCTGGTACGAAGGCTTTCTGTTGAAGGGCCACTGGCAGTAGATGCCAAGGATATCAGGCTTCCTGTTGACATGCATGGAGACCTGTCTCTGCAGGCTTTTCTTGACAAGTTGCCTGATTCCACCATAAAGGCCCGGGCCGATGCCGGGCTTTTATATAATGTCCTGGTCAGGGACCCATTTTCTGATTCCCATCCCGTGTTGAACCAGGTTGCTCCAGCTGGGCCTTTAAGGCTGACCATAATGAACAGCCAGGCGAACCTGACGGCCATGCTGGACATATCTCTTGCCGGTGCCCCGCTTCTGAAGGGTCTGGATCTGAATTTCCCGTATCCACTCAGAGAGGGCATAACCCTTCAGGGAAGCATGGCATGGAAGGCGTTTTTACTGGAAAATCTTTTGCCTCAGGACCTTGTCCATGACAGTGCCAGAATAGGCTTAAGAAACAGCGAAATTCCTCTAAGGGTATCTAGAAATCAAGTAGTTGCGGGTCCTGTTGACCTGGATCTCGGCACAGGAGACATTTGCCTGGAGAGGGCGGTCATTACCATCCCGGATAGGGCTGTCCAGCTCCAGAACATCTGTATCAAGGATCTGCAGATCAGGAAGCTGTTGCGGGATTTTCCCTATAATATGGTGGTGACCGCCAACGCCATAAATGCAAGGCTTCAAGGTGAAAAGCTGGTATTCTCTGGACAGATAACCGCTTCGGTTGCAGGCGGAAAGGTAGAGGCGTCCAATATTTGGCTGGAACCATTTGGTCCGCTTATACGTTACGGGGCTGACATCAGGTTTTCCGGCCTGGACCTTGAAAAGCTTACCGAGCCCACTGCATTCGGCGTGGTAACCGGCGTGGTTAAGGGATGGATAAAAGGCCTCGTAATGACAGGAGTGCAGCCTGAGCAGTTCGATTTTTTTCTGGAAAGCGATGACGCTGTCCGTTCATCCAGGAAGATCAGTCTAAGGGCAGTGGAAAATCTCTCCATACTTGGCGGCGGGCAGGGAGTAGTATCCTTGTTGGGACATTTTTTCAAGGAGTTTTCCTATAGAAAAATAGGGATTTCGTGCAAGCTCAAGAACGACGTGTTCGTGCTGCACGGCCTTGTCAGGAAGGGGGGTAAGGAATACCTGGTAGAAAGGGGGTTCTGGGGCGGAGTGAATGTTGTCAATATGAACCCGGGGGGTAGGATACGTTTTAAGGATATGGTAGATAGGATCAAGAGGATTACAGAATCAGGTAATAATACAATGGAGGTTAGATAGCCATGAAACCAGGGAACATGCGAATTCCTTTGATATTAGCCGTCTTTTTCGTTACAGCATGCGTGACTGTGAACATATATTTTCCTGCAGCCGAAGTAAAGCAGGCCGCAGAAGATATTGCCAAGGAAGTAAGAGGGGAGCAGCCTGTCCAGGATAATATAGATCAGAACATCCAGGAAAAGGCACCTACTTCGTGGCTGAATTTAAATGGTCTTGCCTATGCCGCAAATGAACTCACTGTTTCAAATGCAACCATCAGGCAGCTAAAGGCCAGGATGAAGAACAGGTATCCAGCCCTGGTTCCTTTCATGATTGGCGGTTATGTGGGTGAAGGGTCAAACGGCCTGCTTTCCATAAGGAATGAGGCAGGGCTCAATTTAAGAAAAAAGGCCGATCTAAAGCGGCTTGTAAACGCAGAAAATAGTGATCGAATGGCCCTTTATAGAGCGGTTGCCCAGAGCCTGAACATCCCGGGTTCACAGATTTCGAGAGTGCAGCGAATATTTGCAGCAGAATGGCAGAAGACCGCTCCAAAGGGTACACCTATAGAGCAGTCACCAGGACGTTGGACCAGGAAATAGGACAGGAATGGCCTGTTGGACTACTGGCTGTCTGGCTCCAGGAAATACAGCAGGTCTCCGGGCTGTTGAAGAATGTGTCCAGCCCCGGAGTCCTGGAGTTCCTTTCTGTCTCTGAATCCCCATAGAACGCCTATGGGAAACATTCCGGCAGACCTGGCCGTCTTCATGTCGATTGACGTATCACCTATGTAAATGCATTGTGAAGGGTCTGTGCCAAGCGTTCTGGCGGCTTCAATTGCGCCGTCTGGAGCGGGCTTTCTTGGAATTTCGGGGCGTTCTCCGAGCACAGCCCGGAAGTCCCACCTGTTTAGAAATCTTTTTACACAGAGGGTCGTAAATTCCTGGGGCTTATTTGACAGTATCCCAAGGCCGAATCCCCTGGAGGAGAGCATGTCCAGCATGTCCGCTATTCCCGGATATAGCCTTGCATGATGGTCCCAGTTTTTTGCATATTCTTCAAGGAAATCCCGAAGGAACATCTTGATGTATTCGGGGTCTGCTGCCTTTTCTTCAGTAAGAACCCTTTGTGCCAGTATTTGCGCCCCATCACCTACAAAGTACCGGTATTTGTCCATGGGGTGAATGGGGAGGCCATGCCTCTCAAGCACCAGGTTCATTGAGCTGGCTATGTCTTCAAGGGTATCCATGAGCGTACCGTCCAGGTCAAAGATTGCGCCCCGAAACCGGTGACGGTTTTGTCTTGTTACTGTCATCATTAGTGTTTGCCTGTGAAAACTTGGAAATACCTCAGCAATTCCCGAATAGGTCTAAAACGTAGCAATAGCGTCATCGGTTAAAATTGGTTTCGTAAACTTTTTGAAAAATAATGGCTAAAATCCAAATTTTTCTCGACATTCCAATAAGTTAGCTATTT
>JALWYO010000125.1 GCA_026992735.1 Deltaproteobacteria bacterium | reverse complement strand
GCATTCGCCACCCTTCGGGATTGCCGAGTTTACCGAATCTGCCGCGTTGTCAGGGACTTGAAGTATCAAAATACGTCTGCGCCCCTTCCGCCTTGCATCTTCGGCAAACTCGGCAATTGCAGGATTTAGGTAGAAATAATAATATATGAAACAGTCCATTACACTCCTCGATCTGCATACAGGCAAACAGTACCAGGCTGTATTACCTGCAGTGATTGGCAGGAGCAGAAATGCAGATATCCTTCTGAATGATCCAGGTGTTTCCAGGCGGCACGCAAGGATAGAGGCATGGGACAATGCCTGCAAAATCGTTGATCTCAACAGCTCGAACGGCGTGTTTGTCAACGGCCAGCGCATAAGCAGTGCAGCAATAGTAAATACAGGAGATATCCTGGGCCTGGGCAATTCCAGGCTGAAAATAACCGGGGATAAACAGCAGGCCGGAAACGGAACCGAAACAGTAATTCTTCACTCCACTCCCCTGGAAGACAAATTGCACGTGGATGCTCAAAGACTCCAGGTCCTCTATGAAATGGCGGTGACTATCTCCGAACACCAATCAGTAGATGAGCTCTTGGAGGGCTTCTTCGGTTCCATTTCAAAGATCATACGCTTTGACAGGCATTTTCTCGTAACACTGGATGATTCCGGGGCCTGCCAATAAGCAGCAGCATTGCTCGAAAGGTGCTCTTGACAGGTGAAAGCCTTCTCTTGCAGGACGCCATGTCTGACAAGGCATTTTCGATGCAGGAGAGCATAATGGCCATGCAGATACACTCTGCCATGGCAGCGCACCTGCGTTTCCGGGGAAAAATATTTGGCCTCATCTATCTGGAAAGAGACAGGGAAGGCGCATTCAGCAAAGATGACATGGAGCTGTTAAGGGCAATCGCCTTCATTACAGGTCCTATAATAGAAAATGCCAGACTGCGGTAGGAAGTAGAGGAAAGCTACCAGAAGACTGTTGCGCACCTGCGCAAGGTGGAAGCCCGGCTCATAGACGCGGAAAGGCTTGCCGCATTTGCCCGGCTTGCCCAGGCAATAGCTCATGAGATCAGGAATCCGGTCATGATAGCCGGAGGACTGTTGAAGAGGGTCAAGATCCAGGAAGATAGAACGAATGCTGAAAAACTCAGTGCAGTGATGGAAGCACTTGATGGAATCGCAAGTGTGCTGAAGGAAGTGGATTCCTTTGTGACCCTTCAGGCCCCCAGGCCCAAGATAGAGGACATGGGACTAACCATGCAGGAATGCCTGAACAAGATGGGACCAGACATGAAAAAGAAAGGGGCTTGAATATGAACTCTCTATTTCAAAAGGCAACAACCTGGTCCTTATTGATAAAAAATTATTTGAAAAAGGTATCAGCTTCATATTGAAAGAGATAATGGAAAGAGTTCCTGCCGGCACGAAAATGCACGTATCAGTAGGCAGAAAAGACAGTGTTATTGAAATAATGTTCGGAGAGCCGGACAAGGAAACACGGTTTACAGAACCATTCAGCCAGGAAACCGCTCATGCCCCTTGGCGTTTCGGTCTATTTCTCACCATGGCCTATAATAAAATCATGGCGGATCATGGGGCAAAAATATTTGTCAATAGGACTGACAACAGCATGCTTCCCCTGAAAATTGGGCTGCAGCAAGGCCCAGACAACTTGACCGGGACTATTTAAGCCTAATTTTATAGACCTCTGCCTCGTCTGTATGGGGATACGGGCCGAATATAATGGCATCGGGCTGGCCTTCTACTTTTACAAAATAGGAATCAGCTTCCGTAAGTTCATTCTGAACACCCCAGGCAGTGAATTTCTGGCCTCCCATCTCGATATCCATCCCCTGCACTGGATAATGGAGCACCGATCGTTCAGGAAGCCTTCCCTTGGGACCCACTGCCTGAAATACTATGTTGCCTCCGGACACGCCAAACACTGCACCTTTCCAGCCGCCATCACCTGACCCTGTCTCAAACCACTGCCCTATCTGGGGATTCCCATACACATCTATACGGTATCCGGGAGCCTGCACACCCTTCCCGCGTGTTTTGTGCACGGCAGCAACTATCTTTGCCATTGAGGCAGGGTTACTTACATCCATGAGTTCCATGCCCGCCAGAGGAGTGGAAAGTGATTCCGCATCCAGCTCTGCACCGTCAAGCAGTGCCAGTATAGGGAAGTCCAGCCCACGGGCCGCTGTAACAGTCATGGCCAGCAGAGACAGGCCATACCTCACGCTTTCCTTTTTAATAAAGGCATCACCCCTTATGTAGAGCAGCCAGGCCGCAATATCCTTGCTGAGCAGCATATCCCTTGGCCCCATCCAGGCCATCTTTTCCAGGTCATCTTCCCAGAAGTGGCCATCCACGCCGAGACCATAACCCTTTAAACTTTTCATGACCTGCTGCACTTCCTTTTCATCCTTGGAAAGTGAAGTCAACCATACCTGTTTCATTTAGCCCCCCACATGGCACAGCCTGCCGGGCATCCCGGGTATATTTGCCTTTGCTATGCCTATTTGCTTGTCTTGAATGCAGACCGGCTGCTCGCCTTGAGAACAGGCTGCACTTTAACCGGCCCTTCTATGCCAAGGCCATTCAGGCCAGGCCCTGAAATGCCCCACCAGTTTTGCCTTGCATCCACCCTGGAATCACTGTCCATCACCTTGAGATTCCATTTTCCGTTATTGAATATGTCGCTTTGATGAATCTCCACTTCAGATGCCTTGACCAGGACACCACCCGAAGCATTTTCCACCATGGCAGAACCCGTTATCACTGCCTTTGCATTCCTGAGACTTATGCCGGTCTTGGCAGACTGGCTGATGACCGAGGCGGTTATGGTGGCATTGGATTCATCAATCACAATTCCCCAGGTATTTCCGGAGAGGATGCAATGGTCCAGTAATATTACAGCATCTTTTGCTGCGATGCCCCTTTCGGCACCGCTGACAGCAAGATACCTTAACTTCGCAACACCTTGCGGGGAATCCATAATTATACCCTTCCATATCGAATCTGCCTGGCCTTTGATACGCACAGGTTCTGCCTGGCTGCCAGTAACCGAAAGGCTTCCCATGACCACTATGCCAAGCCCCTTGACCCAGACCTGCACTCCAGGATCAATGACAAGCCGGTCTCCACTGCCAACCACCAGAGTGTCCTGTATGACATAGGGACTGCCGTGCCTGTCAAGGACGAGCTGGCCCTTAACCCTGACAGGCAACACTGTAGGCATTGCCATGGTAACCGGCCCCAGTACATCCAGCCACCTGCTCATGCCGCCATCCCGCCCTTGAAGATAGCCTATGACCTGGCCGGACATTATCCTGTCCCCCTGCTGGACCTGGTAAACACCAACATAGACACCGGGTTCCTTTTCCTCCATCCTTAGCCCTTCCCTGCCTGGAGATATGGCCCATGATGCGGACATGCCGGGTTCACCTACCATCACTACCTTCAACCTGTCACCAGGGACCAGGAGCCGGTTAGCACCGTTATGCACCAGCACCTTGATCCTGGGTCCCGTCCTGGTTATGCCCGGAGGATTGGGGATTGTAGAGGTCATCTGCATGCAGAGATCAGAGACCACGCGCATTCCAATGGTCTGGCGCAGGTTAAGAAGCACTTTTGCGGCAGTAGAAGCCAGGCCAAGAGGGCTGATGGATATCCCGCCCTCGCCGATATGGGAAGTATGCTCGTATGACCAGACAGGATTGCCGGACGGACAGGCCAGCATCCTGGCCTTCATGCCAGCCCGCACTTCTGAATAGAGCACAGCGTATATCTTTCCAAAGGTGGTAACATCTCCAAAGATCAGGGCATCCGCACCCAGAACCTGACAGGCCTGTTGAATATCCACTGCCCTGCCTTTTACTATGTCGTCGTAGATGCCTGCCTGCCTGAGGATATCGTCAACTTCACTGGGCTCCACGTCAACATAATTGAGAGAGCTGAAAAAATTATAGAACATCTTCCGCACGATGGGACCAGCCTGCTCTGACTGGCTGTGATTGGAAAACGGCATAATGGCAACCCTTCTGGGCAGCTCACTGCCAGATACGTGGAAAAGCTCAGCAGGCTTTTCCCTTGCACAGGACGCAAGAAAGGCAAGAACAAACAAGAACAAATAGCAATAATTAATCAGGCGGGTTACCACGGTGTTTCCGTCTTGTTTTTTTCATCCTTCTTTTTTTCATCTTCGAACAGGTACTTCATTATCCAGGAGGATTCTGCCCCTGATTCCTTTAAAAGCTTTCTTACCCGTTCCTTTTGCCTTGTTTCCGAGGTCTTGCTACTTCCTGCGAGTTGTTCCCGGCATAGGGACGCCTGTTCCTTTACTTCTTGATCATCAGGGTTAACAAGAAGGTAGCGTTCGAAATATCCAAGGGCCTCCTGATAATCCCGGCGTGAAAGCGCCTCTTCTCCCTTTTTCCTGAAGATATCCAGAATCTCCTGGATTCTCTTCCTGGCCAGTTGATTTGAAGGATCTATGGAGAGGATGGCCTGGTATGCGGCATAGGCATTATGGTTCACAGGAGCAAGGTAGCGGCCTTCCCTGAATGCCTGCTCGGCCTCCTGCATGAGCTGGTAGACAGTCTGTTTCCTGAGCTTTTCCTTCTGGTATGCCAGCCAGATCCGGCTGATCTGCTTCTGGGCGTCGTCATAGTAGGGGCTTTCTTTTTCCACCATGGAATACTTCTTCATGGCTGCAAGGAGTTTCCCGTCATGCTCAAGTTTTTTCGCAGCCTCTATCCTGTACCTGTCAAGATTATCCCATACAACCTGGGTATCCGGACCTGCCCCGTATCGCTTTAGAAAAGAAATCAAGAGCCTTTCTGCGGCAGAAGGGTCTCCAGCACGGGATAATTTTTCCGCCTGAACCAGAATGGACTGTGAAAGCAGCTTGCGGGCCCGTGCAGAATATTCCCCGGGAAGTTCGCCAGAGAGCATCTTTTCCAGAATCCTGTCAGCCCTGCCAGTGTCTCCAAGCTGGATACTCTGTTCAGCCTCTTTCAGGTTGTTGCGTATCGTCCAGGGCCTGTAAACCTGGAAATAGAAGAGGTAGGAACCTGCTGCCAGTACAAGCAGGGCTGCAAGGACCCATAAGAATACAAGGCGGCCAGTGGAAACGCCATGGGAGCCTGGCCTGGGACGCAAATCCCTGCGGTCATCGGATAAAAACGAGAGGGAGAAGACCCCTATCTTGATCTGGTCCCCGGAATAGAGCCTTGCTTCTCCTGCCTTCCGGCCGTTTATCAGCACCGGGTTTACCTTGCTGACTCCCTTTATGTAAAAACCGCCGTCACGTCGTTCTATTACCGCGTGGTGCCTGGATACCGTTCTGTCCGAAAGCCTTATGTCAGCATCCCCTGCCCTGCCTATGGTCACGGGAGAGTGGTCAAGCTCAACTGTCCAGTCCGCACCAGACGGGGGAGACACCAGGATGGCCGGGCCGCGGGCCTTGCCGGGGGTTGACAGCAGGACGGTCTTTTCATCCTGGACAACATCGGCCTTCCTGGGTGACCCTGCGGTGGCAGCACTGGCCGGCCCTTCAATGGAAAAGACCAGACTGGTCCTGCCAACCTCTATCTCGTCCCGATTTTTCAGGCCTGCCGACTGCCCTGGCGGCAAACCACGCCCTCCCAGCTTCACAGGGTTACTGCCCACGTTCTTCAGGGATGCCCCGTTTTCAGACAGGATGATCAGGAGCTGTTTCCGGGAGACGTATGGATCAGGGATCACGATATTGCAATCCGGGGAGCGCCCTACGAGAACAGTGGGGCCTGAAAGCCGGAACTCTCTTGCGGGATTATCCTTGAAAAACAGCCTTGCCTGTATCATACTCCCCTGCCCTGGACATTGACGCCATCTCCTTCCATCCCCGGCACGGAACCGCACTGCATGTCAAAGCCGAAAAGGGCCGGGTCCTCGCACACAACGGCTGCGGAAAAGATATAAAATATGTAATCGTAGGTCTCCTTGGGTATCCTGGTAAATTGCAGGAGATGCCAGAAATTTCTCTTTCTAGGGTCCTCCGGCATCCGCCTTATGATCTTCCTGACCCTGTTGTGCCCCCAGTTGTAGGCTGCCATAACCAGCAGGCCGGATGCCTGCGCCTCTGTGTTGTAGAGGTCCCGGATGTATCTTGCAGCCGCCCTGGTGGCCAGGACGAAGTTAAATCTCTGGTCAAGCGGGTCGTACTTCCTCTTCTTGTAAAGGGGGCCGAGCTTGAGCCCGTATTGTTTGGCAGTCATTGGAATGAACTGCCATGCGCCCTTTGCATAGCCGTACCGTGTTTTCGGCCCGATGGCCTTTTCGTTGAAACCGCTTTCCTGCAGGCCAAGGAAAAGAAAGTAGGGCGTTACCCCGTACTCGCTGAATATCTCTGTGACGACCCGGTCATATCCCTTCCTGATGGCCCTGTCCATGGCCCTCTTGAGCCTGCCGGTGCGTCTCCACTTGTCTATGTACTTCTTGACCTCCATGGAAAACCCCTTGGGGACATTCACATCGCACTCGCCGAATATCCTGGCCACTTTAAGTATCACTCTGTCCTGGGGAGGCAGGCCCTGGTACACTCCAAGGTCTTTAACAAACCTCTCGTAGGTCTGCTCCAGCTCGTGAAACTTGTCTTTCTTGACCCTGAGGGCTGCTACCCTGGCCCCTGCGGCCTTTTCCCTGGCCAGGAGGTCTTCAAGATGAGCAATCTGCAGCTCCAGGACCTTCATGGAATAAAATATATCAATGGCAGTGGCCCTGAGCCTGCTGATCCTGTCCTTCTGGTAGTAGATTACCCCTGCGGCTGCGGAAAGGAGAAGCACGCTGACAGCAATAAACGCCAGGTATTTCCTGGATTTCTTCTTGTGGGCCTTCCTGAAGGCCCTGCGGAACATCAGGGTCTTTTCGCCAGCCTGCTCTCCGTCTGCCCCTTCAAAGAAATGCCTTATTATCTGGGTTTCTGACTCCAGCTCTCCAGGCTCAGGCCCGGATTCATTTTCATCCCGTGCAGGCCGTTCATCCTGGACCAGGAACTCGAGGACAGGCCCTCCCTGGCCAAGCTGCACCGAAGACCTGTCAGGCAGCTTTTCAAGGGATATTTTCTGGCCGTTCAGGAACGTCCCGTTCCTGCTGTGCAGGTCCTTCAGCCACCACCACTGGCCGTCAAAGGAGACCTCTGCATGGAACCTGCTGACCACATTGTCCTGAAACCGTATATCGCAGCTACCGTGCCTGCCAAGCGTAAAATCCTGCTGGAATACGGCAGTCCCGGGTTCTGCGTTGCCACTCAGTATCTTGACATGCAGGGGCATCCCTTGACTTCTTTACATCTTCGCCAGCTTGGCAATTATCAAGCGTGCAATGGCCTTTTCCTTCTCGATATGGGCTGCCTGGTCGTCATTGCCCATTCCAAGCCCCACGTTCACATCGAAAGCCGTGTTTTCGTCAACGAGCACGTGAAGCCCGGCCCCGGCCTTGAGACCGCTTCCTCCATACCAGGCCTCCTGGCCGAGACCCTTGACAGGAAGCCGATCTTCAACAAAGTTCTTGTTAAGGGAAAATATTTTTCCGGCAGTCCTGCCTGCCTTGATAAGCTCAGGTGTCAGGTCGGCAGTCCTGAACAGGATCGTCTGGACAAATTTCATGTCATTAGGAGACAGGTTGTAAAAACAGATCCTCATGCCTACTCCCTCCGTGGCCTTGTCCCCCTGCTGGGTAATCTTGACCGTCACGCCTGGAAAGAACTGCTCTATCTCTGCCTTGTCCAGCAGGTCGCAGGAATTGAAAGGCCTGGATGAAGTTGATGACGATGTAACTGCCTTGTTTTCTGACGTTGGAGAAGGCTTCTCGTTTTCAGAAGATGAACAGGCTGAGAGGGCCAAAACCAGGATGGCGAATATCGGGATGATTGGCAAATACAATCTGTCTGGCATGAAATTTTCTCCTCTTATTTGATTGACCTAATACAATTTCTGTCCAACATGCGACAAGCAAATGATGGCTGGGGGGTCTGCGAAAATCAGATCACTTACCAAACCGGAATCGTTGAAGTTTCAAGTTCAATTTCATTCCAGGCCCTTCCGTAGAGCCGGGCACTGGTTGCGGATCACAGATAGCCCGGAAATAATACTCACATCCATGTCCGTGCCGGTCATTAACCCCCCAGTCTAAAAGAATTGTAACCCGGTACTGTGCATTGGGCGTGGGATATGCATCGGGAATTGAAAAACGTTTCGTAAAGGTAAAAACTCTCCCGTTGTCTCCAGGATCATACTGGTCCTGACAGTGGCCGGAATCATCAAAGTTATAAGAAGGCTCTTCAAGAAACCAGGCACCACGATTGACATCGGTTACAGGATACAAATAATAGTTCGAAGGGTGAGGAATTGGCTGGGGTTGATTATAAAATTTACCATCCGAGTAAAGATAATCATTAGGCCCATCGCTATAAGAACATTGACGCTCAAGCCAGAAGTCATTAAACTTGCCATCATCAACAGTGTATTCAAATATGATGTCCCCTTCTGCCCAATCAACATCGTTCTTGTTATTGCAGAGTGCTTCACTGAAAAGATTAAAAAACTGGACTTCTCCGGTAATCTCGATCTCCCTGTCAGAAAGAAAGGTCACAAGGATATTACGTGTTTCAACCCAGGGATAAATATACGGATCTCCATCAGAACTGGCAGAACACCCGGATTTTATGGCCGTATCATGTGAAACAGCAGCCTGTGCAGAAGCAGGACTCCCTGCCTGGGAAACAACCGTGCTTAACGTGCCATCATCCTCAAGGCTGAATGAGATTGTTGAATTGGTCTCTTCAGACGTTGGAGAAGAATAAACAGCACCTTCCCATCCCGTTCCCCCGGTCCATTTCAGGAGAGGAGCGGAAAATGTCTTGGAATTGCCCTGGAATTGCCCGGTAAATGTCAGCCAGGTACCATAATCCGTGGAATTTCCGTTCTCAGGGTACAGATACCAGGCGCCGAAAAGGGTATCTCCATACGCCTCAAGGAAAAAACCCATCCCGTTGTAAGAAGTGTCGTACCACCAACCAAGAACCCGGTTATCAGGAAGTCCCGGGGAAACAACCGGCATGAATTTAACAAGGTCCACAGACGTTGTCTCAGTAGCGCCCAAAACCGTAAAGTCAATGGTCAGCTCGGCCTGATTTGTTGTTATAAATTTTATGGATGTACTGCCGGCTTCGATTGAAACAGGGTTGGCTGGCAGCATTGAATCTGCTCCATTGGTCCATAACTGTATCTTGCCGACATACGCTCTGGTACCGGCATCGTATTCACAAACCGAGGTGTACCAGATCGGCACTCCGTCTAAGTATGTATATGTTGCTGAAAAAAGAGTATTCCCCTGGACTTCAACAGAGGTGCCTGTACCTGACCTCGCACTGTCAAACCACCAGCCATCGTAGGGGCTGTCTGCGCAAGCGACTGATACAAAAAAACAGGAAAAAATCATAAAAAACCATAATTTTTTAAGCATTTATATTTTCCTCAAGAGTTATGCAGCAAAATGGCATCTTAACGAGCCTTAGAGGTTTGCTGGAGTCATTCCCCCAATCTTCGAGCATGGATCGAAGATCTTAAGTTTTGTCTGGCACTTGCAGCCCCATGCTTTATAAACATTTATGATACTATCTGATTGTCTATTGATATATTTGTATTATTGACATTAATTGTTACTGCCTCACATCATCACTGTCACTCGAACCTGGGTAGGTGAAACCTGAGTCCCAGCAGGCATGTTAGCACTACCACCATTTTGCGCTGTCATACAGGTATGATAAACAACACCTTGTCCCTCTACTTTTACCTTGGAGCTACCAGTTCTATATTTAGCTTCTCCACGAATTTTATTGGAAACCACGCCATTATTTACACCAGCCTCGTCACCTGTAGAAGATCCTATTACAGACTTCTTGGTTAGGACCTTCTTGTTACAAATTTTTACCTTTTTAGCACAAGTATTTCCCCTGGCATTGCTTGGCATGGCTATATTGGGATACGGAATAGGAACAGGTGATGGCGATGGAGGGGCAGGCGTCTTACACACGTCTGGAAAGGCCAGGCATTGCCCCATGGACTTAGTTGTAATTCCGAACATTGTTCATGCCTCCTTATAAAAAACTACCATCAACGCAGATGAATTCTATCTCCCTTAACCTTTACATCCTTCTCGGCCTTTATATAAGTACGTTGTCCTTTGAGATGTAAAAGACCGGAAACAAAGGTCCTCATTCGACCTGACCTGGTTTGAATAATATCTTCCACGTACTGATAAACTTTGCGGCTTTTGTGGCGGATGGTATCTGAAAGTACTTCTAACAAACCCAAATGAAGCTTTGCAGAACCAACACGTGCCGATAATCTTTTACCTCTAAACCGGGTATTCACAGATGATAAATCGGCTTTAAAGCAATTCGAAGAAACTCTGTCAGCGGAAAACTGTATCTGTTGATCATTCATACTTATTCTTGGAACTCTGGTGCCAAGATTAAATCCTGATGATATATCAATCCCGTTGCAACCCTTTAAACCTAATCTGCCTGCACAAGATAAGGATATATTCCTGCCGGAAGAAAAGGCAATATCTCCATGGGGAACATTAACCTGGAGACCACCATTGGAGACATGAAAAGAGCATTTACCTGTCTCAGGGAAATACTCGAAGAAAATTTCCCCTTGCCTGCTCGTGATGGTAATCTTTTCCTGGCCTTGCAACAAAACAAGACTAGCCTTAGTACCATCAGAGGCTATAATGGTTTTAGTTTGCTCAACTGCTACTTGATCTGATGCATAACCAACACCCGATTTCTCTGCACTTATTGGATCAGACAAACCTGTTTCAAACATTTCTTATCCCTGTCGTTTTTCTAAGATCTCAATTGGCGGTGGATGCCAATCTTCTGCCTCTGCCAAGTCCTTGTCAGTTCCCTTTGCACCTGAGATATCTGCGTGTTCCAGGAACATTCCATCCGCCTTGATCCTGTGAAGTACTGCTCCAGTGAAATCAGCCCTTGAAAAGTCAGCTCCGGTCAAATCTGCCCTGGAGAAATTTGCATATTGCAAGTCGCTGCCTATAAAAGAAGCGGCTCTGCAGTCAGCGCCTGCAAATATTGCCCCTTTGAAAAGGGCTTTTTCAGCCGTCAATCCAAATAGAACAGCCTCTTCCAGGCAGGCATCCTTTAGCTTTGCTCCGTTCAGTTGAGCCCCTTTCATATTACAGTCAGTAAAATCAACTGCCCTTCCAAATACACCGTCCAAATCGGCACCGGAAAGTTCCGAAGATGTAAAATCTACCTGGTGAATATCTGCGCCCTTTAAGGACGCTTCTGTAAGATCGCAGCTGGTAAAATCACTGTCTGTCAAGATACACCCGGAGAAGTCAGCCCTGGTCAGACGAGAGCCTGTAAAATCACACTCCTTCAGGCATATGCCTGAAAAATTCACATTTAAAAATTCTGTATTCTCCAGATCAGATCCGAAAAAATATGCGCCTGAAAGATCAGCGCCTGAAAAAACACAGTTCGTAAATGTAGAATACTCTATCTTGGCATTTCTGAACAAGACTCCCGACAGATTAGCCTCTTCAAGGACAGCTTCATTAAATTCGCAACTGGAGAGGTCAGCTCCTGAAAGATTGGCTCCTGAAAGATCGGCATCCCTGAAGAAGGCCCTTCTCAACACTGCCTTTGAAAGGTCCGTTCCGGATAAATCGGACTCGGAAAAATCAAGCCCTGAAAGATTGGCTCCTGAAAACCGGCATCCACTTAGATTAAGGGCTTTAAATTTTATCAATCTCAATATAGAAGAAGTTATCTCTGTGTTTGAAAGATCAGTGGCATAAAAGCGGGCTCCTTCAAGTCGGCATGTTTCAAGATTCACACCTGAAAGCCGCGCACCAGTCAGATCTGCACCTGAAAAATTTGTGTCCTCCAAGCGGGCTTGCAAGAGATCGGCATTGCTCAGATCCGCGTCTTCAAGATCAGCGTTTACAAGAACGGCCAGGGACAGGTTGGCCTCCTTAAGACATGCACCTCTCAGAGAGACATTCTTGAGATTGGTCTCTGACAAATCAGTACATTCCATATCGAGGCCCGAAAGATCGACGGCCTCCAGGTTAGAGCCGTTAAAATCCATATTGGCGCAATTGCTTGGCATGGATAGAACCGCCGACATTTCACACTTTTTGAAGACTACATTCTCAAAAATGGCACCGGCCAAAATGGCACCCTCAAAAACGGCGTTGTGGAAACTGGTATCCCTTATGGCAGCACCCTTAAAATTCACATCATTGAACAGGCATTCAAAACAAGAGGAATCGTAAAGCTCAGGACAAAATAGTGAGGATGAAAAGTCACACTTCCCCCACAGCATCTTATTCATACGGCATCCTTTGAACTTCGCATTGATGAAAGTGGTGTCATCCACCATGGAGCTTTTAAAAACCGCCCCTGAAAAATCCGCGCCATCCATGCAGAGCTTTCCTATAACGGAATCAACGATGTGAGCGCCAGTTAAATATGCTCCTTTTAAACTGTTCTCTCTCATGTATGTCCAATCGAATTGTGCCCTTGAGAAATCGGTTCTGTCCATACTGCACTGGATAAAATTGGCCTCTTTCATAGTGCAGCCGGACAACCTGGCCCCTTCAAGCACACAACTGGAAAATGTAGCCTTTGAAAGCTCGCATCCTGAAAAATCCGCACCAGAAAGATCCACATTATTCAGGAAAGAGCCCTTGAGGCTTACCCCTTTAAAATCTGTCCCGGCAAGGTCCATATCCATCAATATCTTTTCAATCAGTTCCCTGCCTGAGGCCAGCCGATCCAGTACTTCCTGACGACTTAGTTCTTCAATCATTATGCTTCTGCATGAATTCAAGCTTGGTCATCTTCAGATTTGTGTCACGGAAAAGGACATCTCTCATTTCAGCCTGATAGAACTCAACCTCATACATGTTTGCACCCCGAAAGTCCGTATTCATCAAGCATGCACCTTCAAGGCAGCCTTTGAAAAGATTGACATAAAACATGACAGTATTTGTCAAATCAGCCCAGTCAAGACGGGCCTTCGCAAGATCGGCGCCTGTAAAAACCGCTCCACTGAGATTGGCGGACATAAAGTTGGCTTCCTGGAGCATGGCTCCTGAGAAATCCGCCCCCGCAAGTATGGATTCTTCCCATATGGAGCCCGGGGCCATACAGCCCCTGAATACCCCGTTGGTAAAATCAGGGCCTTCCCCTGCATGCAGACCGGCCAGATCGGCTCCGGACATATTGACATCGCTTCCTGCACATCTTTCCACAGAAGCCTCCCTCATGAAGGCGCCTTGGAAGTCGGCACCGGCAAGTATGGCTCCTTCAAGGTCTGCCTCTTGCAGCATGGCTGATTTCAAGACGGCATTGGTTAAATCGGCATCCACGAAAAGCGTCCCTTTTGCCTGCACTTTATCCAATCTTGCTCCCCTAAGATTGGCCGATGACAAATCTGCATCATCGAGAACCGCTTCCGCCAGATCAGAACCCGAAAGGTTTGCACCTGAAAAATCTGCCTGAAAAAGCCTTGCTCCTTGAAAATTTAATCCGGAAAGGATGCATCCGGCAAATGATGCACCTGAAAGATCAGCCTCTTGAAAGACTGCAGAGGTCAAATCAGCTCCTGTAAAAACCGCGTTACTACAATCTGTACCTGAAAAATCAAGTCCCGAGAGGTCAAGACCTGTGAGATCCTCTCCATTGAATCCCTCTCCAGTCTCCAGCCTTCTGCAACAGGCCTCTCTATCAAGGGGCTCTGGCAAAGGCTCGAACTTTGTTTCTTCCAATTCAGGAGTTAAATCTTTTGAGAGCTCATCAATTTCCTCGGGACTCATAGGCGGAGGCAGTTTGTCGGCGAGTTCAGGATGATCCCTTACGAGCTCTTTCAGAAGCTGTGCCTCCCTGATAAGAATATCCTTCAGAGAAAGTTTCTGCGCCTCTTTCTCAGCCTCTTTAAACTTTACGGGATCAATGCCAGCTTCCTTGAGAAGATCTTCCGCCTTCTTTTCCGCTTCAGCAGCAACAGCTTCCATCTTTTTGAGCTCCTTGTCCATGATGGCAAAATCTGCCTCCATCTCCTGAAGCCATTGATCATCCAAGGTAAACAATTCTTCTTTATCGAGTTCGTTCAAAAACGCCTCGTCTTCATCCGCCAATTCCCGGCTTTTGAGGAAAAGCTGCTGGTAATGCTCCACAGGAAGGGGGTCCTGCTCCAAATCTTCTGAAACCAGGAAACAGCTGGCAAGTTCATCGAGCTTTTCCGTCTTTGCCCTTCTTGCGCCACGCCACACGAGATGGAGTTTGTCATTGTTCATATCCAGCCATAGGGTATCCAGAACTAATCTCACTTCATCAAGCGGGCCTTCTTTGCTGAATTCCGTAAATTCACAGACAAACAGCCTCGGCCTTACGCATGGAAGCTGACAGCGAAACTCAGGATAATCAGGATGGAGATTCTTCAAAAAGATAGATTCATGGCCACTCAAATAACCATCCGCCTGCAAGCCTTGAGGAGCGCAATTGAAGTAGCTCCAGTCGAAATCCACAGGAAACCATGGCCACCTGGTCTTAAGCCACTCGTCATCATAGGTTCCCACCTTGCCTGACATCCTTATTGGCCAAGTCCGTCCAATGGGACCGAAACCGGCAGGCATGGGCCTGTCCTTGATGCTGGCAATGAGGTTTTCAGGATCTTCAAGGTTCGGAAGGGGCCATGATTTGGCACCATCCTCCTCTATTACTTCTTTGATACCTTTGCCAAAGGGGTTATTCTTAAATCCTTCTCCGCCAAAACTGTTTTCATAGATAAGATCCATCTCGCGGAAAGGCTCTGGTTCAGACATGGACCAAAAGCCCATGGAGTTTTTCCGCCACCAGCGGTTTCCAAAAACGAATACGGTCTTGCTAAAAGTGCCTACCTGGAAAACTGCATCACACACGGTTACAGGTTTCCTGCCTGGAGAATAGCATTTTCCTGAAAAGATCAAATCTGCCTTGGGCTTGTAAGGTGCAAAATCAGATTCACATATGCAGCTCTTGTCCGGATCGTCGTCAACAAATACGTCTCCTGTAAGGGGATCCGATTCATCGAGCGCTGAAGCCCTCCTATCAAGCTCAAGGGAAAAAGATCCTTTAACCATGAAAACCGCCGCATAATCGGGAGGGTCTATCTTTATCCCGAAGGAGGCAGTAGAAAATTGGGTTAGATTTATTATTTCCATCTACTGGGAACTACTCTCATGTAATCTTAAGAGCATTGCCTTTGACCTTTACCTGGCTACCCTTTATTCTTACTGGATTTCCCTGGAGAGTCGCACCTTCGCCTCCCAACGCAAGCCTTGCGCTGCTACCCTTTATGGATACTGTTGAAGCCTTCAGTTGATAGGTTCCCGACACCTGAACCCTTGCGCTGTTTATCTTTTGCCTGAGTGAACCGATATCCATATCAAGTTGATCAATTTTTTCCTTTGCACTTGTTATTTTGAGATTCCAGCTAGTCACATCTTTTTTCAGAAGCTCTATCTTTTTGTCAACAGATCCAATTTTCTCTTGTAATTTGCCTATGTCTTTCTTTAGATCTGCTTTCTTCTCCATTTGGAACCATTTAAGTTCATACTCAGTAGGCGCCCTTGTAGCAAAATGTCCAAATTTCAAATCAAAACTCAGAGCAGCACAAACAGAAGTCTTGGTCCCAACTGTCACTTCATATTCAGTAGCAAGTTTTTTGGAAACTTTGTTCCCGTAAAAATTTTCGGAGCAAGCACCAATGGTCGTTTTTCTTTCACACCCTACAATGGTTTCTGATTTATCTTTTTGAATCTTAATATTTTTAGAACCATCTATAAAATAAATTGTATCTCCACCGATCCTATTTAAAAGATCTGCAGTTGTGTTTAAAGAAAAACCAGCTCCCGGACTATTTGGGGCACCCATAGACAAAGTTGTACCAGAATGCGGCGTACTTATTCTAATCCTCTGGCCTCCTGAAGAATCCTCCAGTTGAAACTCGTTCCCTCCACCTGTCCTGATCACGCACTGGCTGTGATTATCCCCTGTCACAGGACTCATGGTCTCGGGATTGGGCACGGAACCTGCGATAATGGGCCTGTCCGGGTCTCCGTCCACGAAGGTCAGGAGCACCTCTGTTCCCTTGTGCAGGGGAAAGTGCATCCCGAACCCCTGGCCGGAATAGGGCTGGGCCATTCGTATCCAGCGAGAGGCCCTGCCTCCTCCCTTGCCGGTCATGTCGAATGGCAACACCACCTTGTACCTGCCCCATTCGTCTATCTCTGCGTACTGGCCATCGCCTGCAGCGTCTATCTTTGCATTTATTGTCCCGTGGAAACGTGGTTTTTCAGTCTTTCTTTCAGGCCTGAACTGCACATCTGCAGGGATCACCATGAACTTGTTCCTGTAAACGATCTCTCCCTCTTCCTCGCTGGACTCTTCCTGTACGCCTGAAATAAAAAAACCTGCCTGGCTGCCTTCGTGCTCCACCTCTACTATCAGGTACTGCTGGTTGCAGCTATCCCTGTAGTGATCTGCTAGCTCAAAGAGATAGCCTGCCCTCATGGACGTTGCCGTTCCCTCGCCGAAAAAGACCTTCTCCCTGCAGAGGATCTCCTCTGCCCTGATCCTGGCCAGCTCGTTCCCCTCCTCAGGGGTCTTGAAGTGCTCACCGTAGAGATAGACTATCCCCCTGGAATTCGGGTCCACCATGGCCTCTCCCCTGATCTCCAGGGATGGTTTCCTGTAGTTGTAGTCCTTGAGGAGCACCTTCTGGGGCAGCCTGGTCTGCCTGCATATGAATTCCCGTATCTCTTCCTCTTCGGTAGAGACAAGAGCAGAAGGCGGAGAATAATATATGGTGGAATCGTCCGGCAGTTCCTGATGGACAGTGGAATTGTCAGTGATGATGATCTTTTCCCCAGTGTCTGTCTGTTCAAAGAAATAGTAGATGCCCTCGCGCTCCATCCATCTGGATATGAAGTCGAAATCCGTTTCCCTGTACTGGCAGATGTATTCCCATGGCCTGTAATTGCGGGTCAGCTTGAACTCGTAATCAAAAGAGGTAAGACCGGCCTGTTGAAGTATCTCTTCTATTATATCGGGCACGGTTTTGTCCAGAAACAGCTGGTTTTCGTGCTGCTGGTCAGAGAGCCACAGCCTGGGAACCAGGAGAGTCCTGTAAAAGACCTGCTCATCAACCTCGTGAAGCTGCTCAAAATAGGCGGCTATGCCGTGAAACACCGTGTCCTTTTCCTCCCTGTGGATGCTGAAGGTCACGCTGTTCCTGAGGACAGTGTCTATGTCTATGTCTGAATCGCTGGATACCAGGGTTATCTCGAACTCGTACAGCCTGGAGATCCCCTCTATGCCTTTGAAGTTTACAACCGAAAAGGTGTCTTCGGGCAATGCGGAAGATGTGAAAGAAAAACGTCTTTCTTCTATGTACGCCATGTTCTTACTCCTTGATTGAACTCCTGCCCATTTCAGTCAAAACTTATCTGGAATGTACCGTCTTCATTCAGACCGAGCCTTACTGCAGAGGGCATGCTCTCCTCGCCCATCCTTGCAAGGATTTCCCTGGACATCTGCGGGAGCACGGTCCCCTTGAGGATGTGGTCTATGTTCCTGGCCCCTGTCTCCACCTCGGTGCAGCGGGCAGTTATCTGCTCCACGACATCAGGTGTGAATTCGAAGCCGATCCTGTGACTCTCTTCAAGCCTCTTTCCAAGCTTGTTGAGCTTGAGGGCAACTATCTCCCTGAGTGTATCGGGATCAAGGGTGTAATACGGGACAACTGTCATGCGCGCCAGGAGCGCCGGCCGGAAGTGGTTGCTCAGTATGGGCCTTATGGCCGATGTCAACACGTCCACAGGGGGTCTTTCTTCACGGCACAGCTCGGTGATCACATCCGACGCCAGGTTGGAGGTCAGGATGATAACCGTGTTCCTGAAATCTATTATCCTGCCCTCGCCGTCAGAGAGCATCCCCTTGTCAAAGACCTGGTAAAACAGGTTCATGACCTCCAGGTCGGCCTTTTCCACCTCGTCAAGGAGGACTACTGAATAGGGCCTCTGGCGCACTGCCTCTGTAAGCACCCCGCCTTCGCCGTAACCCACGTAGCCGGGGGGTGATCCTATGAGGCGGCTGACAGTGTGGCGCTCCTGGAATTCGCTCATATTTATTGTGACCATGAAGCGTTCGCCGCCAAAGAGGAGATCGGCTATGGCAAGGCCTGTTTCAGTCTTTCCGGTGCCGCTTGGACCTGCCAGTAGAAATACGCCCAGTGGCTGATTCGGATCCGTGAGGCCGGCCTTTGCGGCCTTTATGGTTTCACTGATTACTTCAAGGGCCTGATCCTGGCCTTTTACCCTGTTCCGGAGATTTTCTTCCAGGTGCAGAATGATTTGGGCCTCGTCCTTCAGCACCTTGCCCAGGGGAATGCCGGTCCAGTCAGAGACCACCTTGGCCACCATGTCCGGGTCCACGTCAGTGCGTACCAGTGCCTCCTCCTGCTGCAGGGCATCAAGCTCCTGCATGGCCTGGCGCAACTCCAGTTCCAGCTCCTCCCTGTTCGGCATGTCCTCCTTGATATCTTCCTGCTCCGGGCCGGCATTTTTTTCCGGACCTTCAGGGAATTCAGGGGCCTGTGCGCCTTCGGTCTCTTCACTGGATTGCTCAGGCCCGTAAATGGCCCTGCGCAGCTCTATGATCCTGCCAGCCAGCTCCTGTTCCCTGAGCCAGCGGTTCGAAAGCTCCTGAACTTCCTGCCTGAGGGAATCCAGTTCCTGCTCAAGCTCCTGCAGGCGCGTTTCCTCTATCTTTATGCCATGTGCCAGGTCCCGTTCAAGGGCCTTCTTTTCTCTCTCCATTGCCTGGATCTGGCGTTCCCTGTCTTCCAGGAGATCAGGCTTGGATGTCAGGTTTATCTTTATCCTGGCACAGCTCGTGTCCAGGAGATCCACTGCCTTGTCAGGAAGCTGTCTGCCGGATATGTACCTGCTGGACAGTTCCGAGGCGGCCTCAAGGGAATCATCCCTTACCATCACCCCATGAGCCTGTTCGTATCTTGGCTTGAGTCCCCTGAGGATCAGCGTGGTGGTTTCAACAGAAGGCTCGTCCAGCTTGACAAGCTGGAAACGCCTGGCCAGGGCCGCGTCCTTTTCAAAGTACTTCTTGTATTCAGACCAGGTTGTGGCCGCAATGGTACGGAGTTCCCCCCTTGCAAGGGCGGGTTTCAAGAGGTTTGCCGCATCGCTTCCACCTGCCTGCCCCCCTGCTCCTATGAGGGTGTGGGCCTCGTCGATAAACAGGATAATGGGCACAGGTGATGCCTTTATCTCGTTTATCACGGACTTGAGACGGTTTTCGAACTCGCCCTTCATGCCTGCCCCTGCCTGGAGAAGGCCCATGTCCAGGCCTAAGATAGTCACGTCCCTGAGGAGCTCGGGCACGTCTCCCTCGACTATCCGCAGGGCCAGCCCCTCAACCACTGCGGTCTTCCCTACACCGGCCTCGCCTACTACCATGGGATTGTTCTTTCTGCGCCTTGCCAGGATATCCACCATCTGGCGGATCTCGCTGTTACGGCCGAACACCGGATCGATACCGCCTTCCCTGGCCTTGGCTGTAAAATCCTCGCAAAACCGTCCAAGGGCCGTCTGCTCTGAAGATACCCCCTCCCCTTCCTCAGTTGCCGCCTCTTCAGGAGCTGTCTCTTCAACAGAGCCCTTGACAATGGTCCAGAACTGGTCCCTTACAGTCTCCAGGCTCACCTTTCCCAGCATGTCAGCATAGCTTCCCACCGCAAACTGGCCGGGCCTGGCAAGTATTGCCATGAACAGGGCGCCTGAACGAATCTTTCTCTCTCCAAAGTCTATGGATGACAGAAGCCAGGCCTCCTGGAACCAGTCCAGGAGACGAGGTGAAAATACCGGCTTCCCGGGATTTCCTGTCTGGTAGTCCTCGAGGGCAAACTCCAGATCCTTCCTGACCCTGCCAGGGTCCTGGTCAAAATGCCTGAGGATCATTACAAAATCATCCTGTGGCTCCTCCAGCAGTTTTGCAATGAAGTGTTCCACGCCAACCTCGTAGTGACTCCTGGAAACGCACAGGCCGGCAGCCCCTTCCAGGGCCTTGAGACACAAAGGATTCAGCCTGTTCAAAAGCGCCTTGATATCAACGGTTACCATAACTCCCCCTATTGTGGGTAAAAGGTGACTGTTCCATCCTGGGTCATGTCTCCGGTAAACAGCCACGTATCTGTTCCAAGCTTCGACCAGCTTCCAGCACCAAGGCAGGTGTTCTGAACATCGCCCGCCTTCAATTTCACGCTCATCTCGTATTCCATGGGTACCAGCATATAAAACCTGGTCAGGCTGCATAACTGCCTGTAGCACCTGCCTCCTGGAACAAACTCCTGGAATTTTTCAGCAGATAGCGGTCCGGTTTGTATCCTGAATTTTCCCTGCCTGTCAGGTATCTCTGAACCTATGACTGTATCCATCCCAAGGCTTGAACAGGCCTGCCCAAGGCAGGTACGTTGATCCGTGGGTATCTGGACCTTTCTGAAAACACAGGGTTCTATTGTTAGCGAATCCTCGTCTGTGGCATCCCGAAGCATGGTTATAAGCCCCTGAGCTGAACGCGGATGCTGGGTCAGCAGCCCGATGTATCTCAAAAGAGTCCCCGGGTCTTGTTCACCGCCCTGGAATTCCGGCTCTCCGATTCCAAGCAGGCAAAAAAGCCTCTGAAGGTAGGACCTGTTCCGGTCTTCTGTTATCTCCAGAAAGAGGTGATATTTTCTCCAGCACCTGAACAACAGCTCATAGAGCCGCTCGTTGAATATATCCAGGAAATCCCTGCAAGTACTCCTGTCTTCAGAGGCCTCAAGAAACAGGTCCTCTGTGTAGAAGTTGGGAAGCGGTGAACTAACCCCGTAAAGCCCTAAAAAAGTCGCGGTTATATCATACTTCCCTTCACCATTGCCCTGGATATACTTGATGTCTGATATGTCTGAACTGGGAAAGGAAAAGGAAAGCTCCGGCCTTGTCCTTATCCTGTCATGACTGCTGGAGGCAACAAGCCGGTACAGCAGACGCATGGCCTGGAAATATGAATACCGGCTGCCGGATTTCAGCAGGTCTTCTCTCAGAGCAGAGGCCGGTCGCCTGTCCTTGGAGCCCATTTGAATTGTTCTCCTGTAAAGCTTTCCTGTAACGTAAAACGGATAAATGAATTTATGGCTGCATAACACCCCAGAAAACGCTCCAATATAGAACCGAAAAGGTACATGTCCCCGCGGGAAGCAAAATGGTCCCGCCTGGCCTGCAGGGTTATATCCTGACCCCTGAACACCAACCCGGAGATAAGGCGGTCGGTGACATGGCAATCCAGCTTCTCAACACCTTGAACTCTCCTCAGGTTGACTGCAGCCTGTTTCTTGTTTCTCGTCTCGGTAAATATGTAGAGCTTCAACAGGGCCTTGAGATTATCCGCACTGACCAAAGACATATAATTCAGATTCAGGTGCGATATGAGCCTCCAGAGCAGGTCCCTGCCAAGCGACGGCACGGAGCTGGGAGATGCAGGCGTTATATTTCTGAATTCCACCAGCTCCGGAGTGGTGCTTGTGGGCCTGCATATATCTCCAAGCTGGAGCTGCTCGGGCAGGAAACCATTGGTACACAGCAGGTCAATGGAAAGTGTCTCCATACCTGATATTTGTTCAATGTCCTGATGAACGACAGAAACGTACCAGTCCAGGCCAACTCCAGAGACAGATGGCTGTTTTATTACATTATAAAAATATGTGTCTTTGCTGTCTGAGCCTAAAAGATCAAACGGCATGTATTCCCTTTCCACTGCTGTACCCTGCACGAAACCCGTGACCTTTTCCACTGAATAGACCTGGTAATGATCCGGATTGGCAGCGGAAGCGCGCACAGGATACTTGAAACGCCGGTGATCCATGCGCACAGGCTCGGCCTGGCTTGAGAATATGTTGATCACCGGCACTGCCGAAAGGACAATGCTGTCACTGGTCACGGCAGGCAGGGTGTCTCTTCCAGAGCTTAACTGGAAAATGATCTCCAGCCTGGAGCCGTCTCCCCTGCCTGTCCAGGCATCAAGGCCCTGCAGAGATACAAAGAGAAATTTCCTCGGATTTATAAAATACTCCTGGATAATCCTGTAGCCTGGGAATGTATTGGATGGATAGGGCAATAATGCCTCTTCATCGCCAAAGCCTCCAGGAAGGACAGCAGAGGCTGGCAGCACTGTATCACTGCCGCTGTCAAGTGGATGAAGTTTCACCTGCGTGACATCTGAGCACATGAGGCAGTACAGGTCACTCGCAGAAGCATAGTCACCCCCGAGATAAAAATCCAGACAGGTGACATCCCAATCAGACAGTGCAATACCTTCAAGCTCCAGGGTAATGCAAAGTTCTATGGGCCTGCCCGGATGTTCTCTATAGGCTGCATCAACCACCCGGCAGGGCTGCACTGCCACATCCCGGCAAGTCCTGAAGATGCAGCTGGTGCCATCTACAGGAAGGGATGCCAGGCCTGTCCCCCTGGGCACCCTCAGGACCTGTTTCAGGCCAGGCTTGAGAGAAAAGGCCACTATGGACGTAGAAGGAATCGGCCTCAGGTAATGAGGCCAGATAAGGTCCATGAGCTCGTTGATAATCTCTGGAAACTCGTCGTCCAGCTTCTGCCTGAGCATACCCGTCAGGAAAGCCACGCCCTCCAGCAGCCTTTCCACGTCAGGATCGGCGGAAGGACCGCTCAGGTACGGGGCCAAGGCCGGATGTAACTCGGAAAATTCCCTTGCAAGGTCCCTGAGATTTGCAAGCTCTTCCTGGTAGTATCTGCTCAACAAGACACTATCTCCTGTAAGCGTTCACAGGACACCACATCTGCTGTGTTGGCGGGCGCTTGAAGTACAGGGAGTACGACTGCGCACCCGCCGCCTTGCATCTGCGGCATCCTGTGAACGCTTATAGAATGGGGAAAATGTGCAACAAAACTCGACATAACCCTGTGATCAGTTACTATCTCCTTATGCTGACCTTGCCATCTGCATCAACAATGGATTCAAAAAAGACAGAGGGGGCATCCCGGAGGTTTGCAAGCCTTGCCATGATCTCAAACCTGAGATTCAGGGGATCATCTTCATCAGGTATGAACCGTACCCTTACCCCTTTCAGCCTGGGCTCGTACTTGCTGATGGCAGACTTTAGCGCACGCTCCATGTCCCTTACAGATTCTGGATACGAATGCAGAAGTTCCGTAAAGTCAGGGATGCCGTAGTCAGGCGCAATAAGCGCAGACCCCTGCCTGGTGTTTAACAATTTCTGAAGATGTTCAGTAATGCCGCTTATTATGTCCTGATCCCTGTCTGAAGAACGCCTTTCGGGATCATCCTCCATGGCCCTGAGCCGTACAAGGAGCCGCTGTATGCTCATTCAGACACCAGGATCATTACGATGCAGGAGCAGTCCAGTCATCCTCTGTCTCGATCCCGTCAGGTTCCCAAGTCCAGATAATCTTCTTATAGCTGAAAGACACATCTTCCATGTGCTTATAGGGATCATTTTTTTCATCCAGGGCAGAGGGCATCCAAGCCTTTATACCTACTACTATGGCATCTTCCAGCTTGGTGGTAAAATAATGTTCCTCTACACCTGTTGGATCTATCCTGTACCACTTGATGGTAACATTGGTAAATGTCTCACCGTGACACAGGGCCTGGTAAAGCTTCGGGGAGCTCTTGTCAAACTCCTTGGTAATGGTCATGGACCCGTGTATCCGTTTCCCGGTGGGAAGGCCGGTCTGCGGGTGCCTGGGGATATGGACATCATGGTTAAATGCCCAGACCATGATGGTACCTTCTCTCCCCTGTAGTTCACAGGACCCTTCTATCTTTCCCTGATTCGCACCTTCCAATTCAAGATGGGCTGGCATAGGCATGGCTTGTTCCTCCTTCCTTTTCTGAAAAAATATTTGTCGCCCAACAGGCAGACAAGATTATGCCGAATCGCTGCAGACAATCCGGCTGCATGTAAACGCATCTATTCCTTATCCAGTTTTCCAACCAGAGAAAGTGTAAAAAAAGCACCCATGTACTTGAAATGAGGCCTGACCTTCATGGAGACCCTGTACCAGCCGGGTTCACCTTCAACATCTTCCACTTTTATCTCTGCCTGGCGAAGGGGCCTTCTGCTCCTGACACCGGGTGCAGGATTGTCCATGTCAGCAACATATTGCCTTATCCAGTTGTTCAGCTCACGTTCCAGGTCAACCCTCTCCTTCCATGTCCCTATGTTCTCTCGCTGTATCACCTTGATATAGTGGGCAAGGCGGCTGATGATGAATATATATGGAAGCTGGGTACCGAGTTTGTAGTTGAGTTCTGCCTCCTTGCCTTCCTTGCTGATGCCGAAGTACTTGGGCTTCTGCACGGAATTGGCAGAGAAGAAACAGGCATTGTCCGAGCCCTTCCTCATGGTCAGCGCAATGAAACCTTCCTCTGCCAACTCGTATTCACGGCGCTCAGAGATAAGGACCTCCGTGGGTATCTTGGTCTGTATCTCTCCCATTGCCTCGTACTGGTGCAGGAGAAGATCTTCCACAGCGCCTCCTCCCTTGGGACCAATGATATTCGCACACCAGCGGTACTTTGCAAAGCTGTCCGTAAGCCTGGTGGCAAAGGCAAAGGCCGTGTTTCCCCAGAGATAGTGCTGATGATTATCCGTCACCTCTTCATGGTAGTTGAAGGCCTTGACCGGCTGCGTATCAGGACCATATGGAAGCCTCAACAGGAAACGCGGGACCGTAAGCCCCACGTAACGGGAATCTTCCGATTCCCTGAAAGACTGCCACTTGATATATTGGGGGCCCTCGAATATGGACTTGAGATCCTTGAGCCTGGGCAGCTCGGTGAAATCATCTATGCCAAACATCTCAGGCCCGGCAGAGGCAACAAACGGCGCATGTGCCATGGAGGCCACGCTGGCCACGTACTGCAGGAGCTTTATGTCCTGGGGCCCTGGCCCGAACTGGTAATTTCCCACCATGGCTGCATAGGGCTGCCCGCCGAACTGGCCATACTCATTGGTATAGACCAGCTTGTAAAGTCCTGACTTCGGGATCTCCGGGGCATCCTCGAAATCATCCAGAAGATCTTCCTTGTTTACATTGAGTATCTCCACCTTTATGTTTTCCCGGAAATTCGTACGGTCAACCAGGAATTTCAGAGACCTCCAGGCAGATTCCAGCTCCTGAAACTGCGGGTGATGCATGATCTCATCTACCTGCATACTCAGTTTCCTGTCTATCTCGGCTATCATGTCGTCCACGACTGCCTGCGAGATCTTGGAGACCTCCCTGCCCGGTTCCAACAGCTGAGAAATCAGGGCTTCGACCCCCTTCTTGGTTATGGAATAGGCCTCATCTGTGGGTTTCAGCTTGGTTGCCTGCACTATCTCATCAAGCAAAGAAGCCTGTTCAGCAACCTGTTGTTCCTCAACCGGAGCAGAACTCTTTTCCTGTTGTTCAGCCATCTTTGGACTCTCCCTCATATTTTTCTGTATGTCATATCTGCTATATTTGAAAATTCCTGCACATCTGCGGAATACCTGCCAGATGACCAGCCCCAAAGTGTACAGCCAGTGCTATTCCTCTTCTATCCCCAGCTCTTTAAGGACCTTCTGCCTGGTAGCATCATCCTTAACGAGCTCCTGAAGTTTCTTTCTAAACTCCGGCAAGTTGCTAAGCGGCCCCTTTAGAGACGTAAGGGCATTTCGCAGCTCCAGCAGCTTCTTTAGCTCAGGCACCTGCTGCACAACTGATTCCGGTCCAAAATCCTTCAGGCTATTGAATCTCAGGTCCACAGCCATCTGGGCATCTTCATCGCCGGACAACCTATCCTTTACATTTAACTTCAAAGATAACTCCTGACCCCGCAATACTTCGTTAAAATTATCCTTGTCTATATTTAAAGGTGTCCTTTCTTCCAGGGTCCTTTCATCCTCTCTCAATGTGAAATCTCCCATTACCAGCACCTTGAGAGGAAGTTCAACCTCTTCCTGGGCATCTCCTGTTGCCGGACGATAAACTATATTAACCCTTTCCCTGGGTGCTACTGAAGCTTCCTTGGCCATCTGGTGCTACCTCCTGATCTTCTATTGCAATTATTATACAGAATTATCTAAAATAGTAAAATTTTCAGCAAAATAAAATTTCTATCATTCATAACAGGGTGTATATTCATGGCTTGTGCAACAATTTCATCACTCTTTTATCAAAGACATGGCAAGCGGTATATTGATCCTGGCCATGCGCATAAGGACCTCATTGGCCTGTTTTTTCTTTTCAGTCAGCCTTGACTTGCTGTAACAGCGCCACACTGCCTGCAGACCCTGGAATGCAAGAACAGGCTCCCATTCTTCCATCTTAAGGCGTGATATATCATGCAACACCTCCTCGCAGTGAGCATACAAAAGGGTGGTGTTTTTCGTGTCGGCGAAAAGCTCCAGCAGGCATACCATCAGCCGAAAACGGTCCCTGCCAGACCTGCCGGAATCCATGCCGTCCTGCAACAGCCTTGCAGCCTTTGCCAGGTCCCCTGACCGTGCCGCCTGGCCTGCATCAGCGCAAATGTCGCTGACTGCATCATGGGTTTCAGACAGGCCGACAGCCTCTTGCACAGGTTGCCGCTCCTCATCCGGCAATACAACAAGAGCATCCATCCATGCGGTTGTCTCCTGGCTGGCAAACAGCCTTCCATCAGCAAAAGCGAGCCTCTGTATGCCTGGCAGCAGGGAAACAAATGATACCGTCTCTTTTTCAACCACCTCAGCGGCCCTGAGATATTCTTCACCCATTCCCCTCAAGGCCTTTGCAGTGTAGTAATTCAGGTCCAGCCAGAACGGAAACTGCGCAAGCCTGGACTCTGCAGCATCACGCAGGGGCTTCCAGTCTTCTTTGGCAGCCATGTCTTCCAGGCTGGCAACAACCTGGGACTGTGGACCCGGTATCTTGGTCTTGCCATTATCGGCAGGCGGCAGATCCAGCACAGGAAGCCAGATAGCTGCCCGCCATAGCCTGTATCCAAGGGGGTTTGAAGGTTCGTTTTCCCTTAAAAACGAAGCTGCCTTCCTGAGACCGCCACGAAGCGAATTCAGCACCTTCCTGAACTGCTCCATGCTCTCTATCTCAATAGAGGCCAGGTCCTGAGAAGCAGATGGGGAAGGCGCCCCGGGAGCCTTGCCAGCTGCTGCACCTGCGTCTTCCTCTGGCATGGACCCTGATTCTGGACTTGCCTCCTGTTTGACCGAGGCAACCTTCTCCAGGACCCTCTTGATGGTCATGGTCGAGGGAGCATCCTTAAGGTTCTGGGCAAGAAATTCATCTATGTCGGAAAGATACTTCAGGAGGCTGTCGTATTCGGCAGCAGAAAATGAAAGGGGTGCCAGGCGCTCCAGCAGGGCCTCTGTCCTGTCTCTCCACCACTCTATTATGCGCAGCCTGCCCTTGGCCCGCTTCTTAGGGGGAAACATGCCATCCCAGAAATTCTCGAGCAGGTCCAGAATCAGGTGAGTGCCCTGGACAAGCCCTTCCTCACGGTGATTCTGCAACAGGGCCACTGCAAGATAACCGGCCACCAGCAGGTCCTTGGACCTTGTGGACAGGATGGCTATACTGGCATCCTCCACCTTTTTCCAGTCCACGGCACCTGAGGCAGACGGGCTGGAAAGCTTATCTATCTCCTGTTGAAGTTCCTCGAACTCCGGCTCATACCTGATGTTTTCTCCGCAAGGTGAATCACCAGGTATCGGGATCTTGCCGAGGCTGGATATGTCCATATTTTTCTCCGTTCCCGTGCATGGAAATAGACCACATGTCTACGAAATCCTGCTGTACCAGGGGCCTGTAAAATACATAGAGATATGGCTGCACAGCAGGCCCACCTGCAAATACAGCTCTGGGCACCATGCTGATCTGCTGCTTCAAAAGCATGTGCCATGACAATACGTTATCAATGGCGCTGGCAGATGCATCGCCGCCTAGAAAAAACCTAAGGACCCGGCACCTCTTTATGCGCTGCCTGCCAAGCTCCTGTTCCATTGATTCCATGCCTGCGCATCCTGCATTATCCCGTAAGGAAGTTACACCTTGTTTGCTGTCATCTGCTCCAAGGCCCGGTCTCTTTAATGCCAATGCCGCCATCTCACGCTGAAGTTCGTCTGCCGCATGAAAACGCCGGGCTGCGAGGTATTCCATGCCCTTCCAGCTTTCATCCAGGACCCTGGGAAGCTGCTCCCATGCCTTTTCCCATCCCCTGGCATAACAGCAGGCAAGGATAAGCAGGGGATGGGGCCGGCCTATGGAATCACTGCTGTCCCTGAGGATTCCCCAGGCCACCTGGCCCCTGGCAGGACCGTTCGTCCAGAATCTCCAGGATTCGGCTTCATGGCCACTGTCTCTGCGTTCCAGCCATTCTGCATAGCCGCTCCTTGCCCACTGCCTGAGGGCCTGTGCCAGGAGACCTTCAATGCCAACATGAATGAAATCCCTGAATGAGGGATGCTTACCATCCAGGTATATGCTTACCTTCCTGTCTCTCTTGCCTCTCAGTCCCAGCAAATGACTATCTTCTCGGGTATTTTGCCTGGAGTACCCTGCAGCAACCTTAACACAGGCATACTGCCATTGAACTGGTACTGAACCTTGATGAACTGTATATTCATCCTCTTCAAGGCCTCTTCCTGTTCAGGAAAATCTCCAGGGTAGAAAACGTGCTGCCCATCTCTGAAATCATTCAGGAACCTGGGGAAACCATCGTATCCCTGATAGATCTTGGTAAGTACCAGGTTGCCTATACTTATCTTCAACATCACGTCACCACAGCTGCTGGGTTGCCATTTGAATCTTCTGTCAACGGGATAATTGAGATTCACAAGTTTCTGGGTACCGCTGGAACATTGAAGTTCAAGCCTGGTCTCGTGAGGCTTGAAGGAGGCATCCACATTCACATCAGTTGGCAGTGCCTTTATATACACATCATAGCTATCCCTGGCGGAAGATTTCCCTGCAGCGCTTTTATTGAGAAACGTGAAAAACTCTGCCCTGAAAGGTATCTGTGCACCCATGACCTCCCTGGCAAAATAGCCCTTGCCAGGCTGCCAGCCGATAAACGGCCCTGCAATGCCCTTTACAAACCTCCAGACCTTTCCCTGTTCGCCCAAAAGCATGCCCTTGAGATTCATCCAGTCAGCAGGGCCCTGCATTTCGGAAAGTATATCCTGCTCCCAGCGCCCCTGGAGATAGCAGGCTGCCTCCAGGCATACATAGCTCCAGATAAAATCCGCCGGACCCTGGAGCAGGCGCCATACTGACTCCTCCGATATGCCGCCTCTGCCCAGGAGTGTCTTTATCTGCAGCACGCTGTTAAGGGCGGAAAGGATCTCATTATTCTCATCGGCATCCCCGCCTGAAAATATCTCAGCAGATGTCTTAAAGGCCTTGCTCCTGGACGTAATGATAGAGGCTGCATCTGCAAGGTGCTTCATGTATTCCCTGAAGGCCTTCACCGCCTTGAGTTGTTCCTCAGTGCCTGAGACGGCTCTCTTTGAGGCCTCCTTGTTGATAACCCCGAGAAGTTTCTGACCTTTCTTGGTTATACAGGAAATAGCCCCTTTGGCCTTGGCAATGCCTGCCTGCTGGGCTGCCATCTGCCTCATGGCAGCTATCCTGAACACAACATTTGTCCATGCCTGTCTATTTCCGCTGTGCAGCACTGGTTCTATCTGCACGGCGAGTTCCTGGAGAAAATCCAGATAAGGATTGCTGTTCTGGGCCATGCGCATGGCGGTCTGCTGCCAGTCCTCCCTGGTTTTGAGCCTGTAGGCCCCCTGGGAAAAATGGCTGGCAAAATCCAGCCATGAGATCTGATACTGTTCTACATACCAGTCATCCAGTTCCTTCTCCTGCTGTGCTATCAGCAGAGGATCTTCCAGGGCATGGGAAAGCTCTCTGAGAAAAGCCAGGCGCAACTCATTACCTTTTTTCGTGAAGGCTGGCATAACAACCGGTTCCTGGCCTTCCGGGGATGTGCCTCCCCAAAATTTACCAAGGGTAACCGGCTGAATACCACTGTAACCGTTTATCCATGTAACTATCCAGTGAAGATGCAACCTGTTTTGCGAGAAGAGATGACGCAGCCATGCCTTAAGGGCTGCTGTCTCCTTTGACACCTGATCCCTGTTGCCATTCCAGGCCAGGTAGTACACGAAGAGCTGGTTCAGCCTGTCCTGTATTTCCTCTACAGGCACGTTCTCAAGCCCTGGAAGCCCGGGAGTAATGCCAGGCAGCGGCATGTCTGCCAGCTCATCTGCGCTTTTCCCTGAAAGCCAAGCCTGGGAAAGGTTTATCCTGCGCACAACATATGGCAGATAGGCCGCAAGGATATCGTCAGGGGTCTGGCTGGAAAATCCCGAAAGCTCAAGGGCGATTTTACTGTCGGTCGGCTTGAGAAACAGGTCATGAAACCAGGAGCAGTATCTTTCCTTCAGCTTTTCCTCTACCTGAAGGCTCTCGTTCAGGCCAAATCTTGGTATCCACCATCCCCTGTTATCATTTTCAACCCTTGTCAGCGCCGCCCTGAAATGGCTCAGGGTCATAATATCCTGTAATGCCTCGCCAGTTATGGCAGGCGGAGAAGAAAACTCCCTGGAGACCTCCCTGAGAGACCAGAGATTTTTTACAAAGGAGAAACTCAACAGGCCGCAGAGCGCTATACCAAGCGCAACCCATGAAGCAAGACCCAGATTTCTGGTGATGCTTTGCCATTCCAGGTTTTTTCTTGTAGGCGCAAGCAAAGAACGATCCGCAGGCAGTACCTTTGCGAAGAAATCATGCAGAAACAGGCCTCTGCTGGTGCCAGGAAGCACCTCTTGTTTCTTTATCAGCCCGAGAGAATGCAGGAAATGGGAATAGGGAGTGCCTTCCTGCCTGCCACTGCTGAAATATATACCCTTGAGTACAGGCGTCTCCTGATATGGATTGGGAGCAAATGCGCCCCTGGCAAAGGCTTGGAGACCCGGCTTAATGCCCTCAAATTCCTCTGGAAACAGAAGGAATCCGGAGGCTGTCTCCTTGCTGCGCATGGAGCCGAGCAGCAGTAGCCGCAGGTCCCGGAGGCGCTCACTGGTGTACTCTACAGCCTTTGCAGCAAAACTATCTGCCGTTTCAGCACCGTCCTCATTGCGCAGGCCCATCGCCTGGTCCAGGACAGACTCCGGCAACTTCTCACAAAAGGCCGACATACCCTGTATAAGGTCGCATTTGGTCACCATGATATAGATTGGAAACTTGACCCCAAGGGCACGCATGAGCTCATCTATTCTCTTGCGTATCTCCGCTCCGTCTCTTTCAAGGGCATCACGCGATCCGGTCAGCAGCTTGTCAGCAGACACGCTTACCACAAGGCCATTTATCGGCTCTTTCTTGCGGTACTTTGCCAGGAGACTCAGAAACTTCTGCCATTCCTCGCGGTCTCTTCCCGGCTCCACCGGGATTGCGTAACGGCCTGCAGTATCCAGAATGACAGCCTGCTCGAAAAACCACCAGTCACAATTGCGTGTGCCCGATATGCCGGAAATCTTCACTGTATCTGCAAAAGAGGAAGAAAGGCGTGCGCCCTTGATGGCTGTGGTCTTTCCAGAGCCGCTTTCGCCGATTACCATGTACCAGGGAAGTACATACAGCGGGTTGCCCAATTTCCTCAGATGCGATTTTTTGAGGGTCCTGATCGCTTCCTTCCAGCTCTGTTGAAGTTCCCTGAGCTGATCTTTTTCACTGTCTGGCGCATGTTCAAGATAAGCCTGATCCTGGGCAATGATCTGTTGCACAAAGTGCTGTTCGCGCCTGCGCAGCAGGATTTTCCTGGTGAACAGGATACCTGCCCACAAACCCGCAAGGCCGAGCAATATAAAGATGCCTGTCCACCAGGGCCAGTCCATGAACAGGACCACACCGAAAACCAGCAGTGCAAACAGTGCAACTGCCGCAATGACCAGAACCACCTTCAGTATCTTTATAAGGAAGTCTTTCATGGCATCAACGCATAAGGTCCACGATGCTATCTCCCACGCCCTTCAGGATGAAGGAATATATGGCAAACAGGGCACCGAAAAGTGTAACAGGCGCTATCAGGGCCAGTAGATGACCTGTTGAAAATAGCCTTTTAGGTTTATGTGCTGCAGCAGATACCTGGACAGCCGGGTATGCGCTGGGAAAGAGTGTTTCATTCTGAAGTGATGGCACGGCTACAGATGCACCGGTCAGCAACTTGAGATTCGATATCTTCACCTGCTCCAACAGGTATTCATCCCCTTCATGACAGTAACGCCCTGCAAAACCAAGACAAAGGCACATAAAATATATCTCCCTGACATCTCTTTGGTGAGGGCCCAGGGAATTCATCTTTTCAAAAAACTCTTCTCCTGCATTGGTAGTATTGAAGTATTTCCGTTGCAGTTGCTCTCTCTGCCACAGGGCCTTGTGAGGCCAACCTGATGACAGGATACGCTCATCCACCCATGCGCATACGGCGAACATGGCAAGGTCGAAATCTTCCCCGGTGAAACCTCCACTTGTGGCGCATTCCCTGCTTTTGGAAAACAGCCTGTCCATATCGGCCTGAACCCTCTCAAAACTGCCGTTTTGCTGGCCTCCGTCTTCAAGCAGGCAGTCCACATAGGCGATTATCTCCATAAAGCAGTCACTGAGACGCATCAACTCACCTCCACTACCATGAGTTCCGCCTCCACGTCATCGGGAGCGGTATCCCAGTAAAGGGCCATGTTCCTGCCCTGTTCAATTGCAGCCCACTGGTCGCCATGGGTGTCTATCTGGAAATAATGGGTATTCGCTCTTCTTGGAAGCTCCTGCGGAGGAACCGGGAGATACTGGAGTTTGATGCCTGGCAGGGCACGCGCTATCAGGATGGGAAGATACTCCCTGGAACTCATCTTGGCTGACGTCTCCATGGATTTCATGATTTTCTCGGGATCTTCACTGGTTCTGATTGCGAGATAATACCTGTTGCCTGTATGAAATATGCCCGGTTTGAGTTCGGCAGCATAATATGTACCATCAAAATCCAGAGTGATGATGTACTCCGGACCGGCTGTAATCTCTTCTATCAGTGCGGCTACTGTCTCAAGTGCGCTGGAAAAACAATTGAATATATTCCAGTGATCATAAGAGGGCATGCCGGTATCAATGCCGGGAGCCCTGCCAAGCGCATTGTATCCTTCTGAAAAAGAGGAAAGCTCGCCCACAAGCTGCCTCAGGATGCCGTACACCTGCCAGGGATGCACATCACCTGCATCAGTAATGTGAAACAGGGCGGGTATGTACTTGTTCAGGGACCTGAGGGCAAGGAGATAGACCATGTCCCTGGAGCCGAATTCTGCGGAATGTACCCCCCTCTGCGTCTTGTATTCCTCTAATTGGTAACCCCTGGCTGCAAGAAGATCCCTTATTTCTTTAACAAGCTTGAGCAGAACCTCGTCAGCCTGGATAAAAAGCAGCGGCGGCACGAATGACTGAGACAGGGCAATGTCATCCCCGTCGCGAACTATCTCGGCAATAGGCAGAAAGACATAATCTCCCAGCTGTTCCTTTTCATGCCCGAAGAACAGCCTTACTATATGATAGAGCATCTTTACCTTGCCTGGCGGCCCCTCTCCGTGCAAATCATTTACTGATTCTGGCTCATGTACGGACACGAACCTGGTGGCAACCTGCGACAAGTCATCAAGATTGTCGAGAACTGTGACATTGGGATTGTTGGTGTCAATCTTTTTTATCCCTGCGTAAACCACGAGAGGAGCACCGTCTCCGCCCCAGTCCTGGTCCAGGGACCTGGACTGCACCAGGGCATTTTGAGGCATGGAAACCCAGGTGCCGTCAGGAAATATTATTTCACCGGACACGATGGACATCGTCCTGTTTCCGAGTGCGGCCTTTTCTATCTCCAGGGCCTTGACGCCCCACATGAACGGCCCAGCCGCCTGCCTGATGGCATTGAGACAAGCGTGATGGTACAGGTCCGAGACTTGAAAATGCTGGGGCTGAAGAAAAAGCCCCTGGTGCCAGAAGAGAGGTCTGTTAGAATTCACTGTCCACTCCAGTCTCCCTGATGCCCATTGGGCCAAGGTATAGCTTCACTGCCAATTTCCCGGGCTTCTGGATCTTTGTTTTCATTATGAACCCCTTGCTTTCAACAACTACCGGTATATCCAGCAAGCGGACTGTCCTGTCTTTATAAAGAGAAAAATATCCCGCAACTATACCAATGTACCGGGCACCTTTTGCTCTGTCCATAATAACATCC
>JALWYO010000124.1 GCA_026992735.1 Deltaproteobacteria bacterium | reverse complement strand
GTATCATGTCCTGGTTTAATGTTTTCTTGTGTTTTTGTTCCAGGGATTGAAGGGCAAATAAGCGATTGAGCAACGATTTATTGGGCTGGTCCACTGCATGTATGTAATCTGTTCGCTCGACAATGTATTTAAAAAAATCTCACGCCCTTGACATCGTCTTGTGGTGTTCTTAGCTTCCTTAAAACAAATCAACAAGTTAAATAGCATTTTCATATATTTTGTAGCTACTTTCAGCAGTCTCCTTAATGTCTGTTTGGCAGTAATTTTTATTGTCAAGATAGGATGTTGTTCAATTTTGTTCGTTGCTTGTCTTGTTGCTGTGAGGCATTGATTCAGGGATACATGCTCTGATTGAGTACAGAATCTGTTTTTTTGATTGGGGCCCAGAAAATTCTGATAGAACAGAGATGAGGTTGCTGAAGAAGTAATATGTGCCAAGTAATTAAATAAAATTAAATAATAATAAGGGAGGGAAATCCCATGCAATACGATAAATTTACCATGAAATCACAGGAAGCCTTGCAGGAGGCCCAGCGGCTGGCCCAGAGCAAGAATCATCAGCAGATAGAGGTTGAACACCTTCTCAAGGCGCTTCTTTCCCAGGAAAGCGGGATAATTTCATCTGTTTTAAAGAAGATGGGCGTTTCGGTCAAGGCCATAGAAGCTGAAATGGACGAGGCCATCAAGGGGCTGCCGCAGGTCACTGGCGCAGGAGGGCAGATTTATCTTTCGCCAACCCTGAACGAAGTACTGCAGAAGGCCTTTAGTGTGGCCTCGGATATGAAGGATGAATATGTCAGCCAGGAACATCTTGTGCTGGCAATATTGGAGGTTGGAGGTTCAAAGGCTGCCCAGTCTTTAATGGCACATGGTGTCACTAAGGACGCCTTTCTCCAGGCCCTTAAGACCATCAGAGGTTCTGAAAGGATTACTGACCAGAATCCTGAGGAGAAGTACCAGGCCCTGGAAAAGTATGCCCGTGACCTTACCGAATTAGCCCGTTCAGGAAAACTCGATCCTGTCATTGGCAGGGACGAGGAGATACGGCGCGTTATGCAGGTGCTTTCCAGGCGCACCAAGAACAATCCCGTTCTCATAGGTGAGCCTGGTGTCGGGAAGACCGCCATAGTGGAAGGACTTGCCCAGCGGATAGTGGCAGGAGATGTGCCCGAGACCCTGAAGAACAGGCGCATTGCAGCCCTTGACATGGGTGCTCTGATTGCAGGTGCAAAGTACAGGGGTGAATTCGAGGAGAGACTAAAGGCAGTTCTCAAGGAAGTTGCCGAGAAACAGGGCGATGTCATTTTGTTCATAGACGAAATCCATACCCTGGTAGGAGCAGGGGCAAGTGAAGGCGCCATGGATGCGTCCAACATGCTCAAGCCTGCTCTGGCAAGGGGAGAGCTTCACTGTATTGGTGCAACCACCATTGACGAATACAGGAAATACATTGAAAAGGATGCAGCCCTTGAAAGGCGTTTCCAGCCCGTCCTTGTGGAAGAGCCCTCGGTCGAGGATGCAATTGCCATTCTCAGGGGTCTAAAGGAAAAGTACGAAGTCCATCACGGTGTCAGGATAAAGGATTCGGCACTGGTTGCAGCAGCCACTCTTTCGCACCGTTATATTACTGATCGCTTTCTGCCTGACAAGGCCATTGATCTTATTGATGAGGCTGCGGCCAAGCTCAGGATAGAGATAGATTCCCTGCCCACGGATATTGACGAGATCGAGCGCAGGATTATGCAGCTTGAGATAGAGCGGGAAGCCCTCAAGAAGGAGAGTGATCCTGCTTCTCAGGAAAGGCTTGTAAAGATAGAGGAAGAGCTGGCAAACCTGCGCGAGGAGAGTGATGCACTGAAGGCCCGGTGGAAGGAAGAGAAGGGCATGATCCAGCGGATCAGGGACATCAAAGAGCAGATTGACAAGCTTCGGATTGAGGCAGAGCAGAAGCAGCGTCTTGGAGATCTGAATGCAGTTGCAGAGATACTCTACGGCCAGATTCCCAACCTGGAAAAAGAATTGCAGGAACAGCAGAAGGCACTCGAAGAATTCCAGAAGGGTGGAAAGAGTATGCTCAAGGAAGAGGTGGATGCAGAAGATATTGCAGCCATCATATCCAAATGGACTGGAATTCCTGTGAGCAAGCTCATGCAGGGAGAAAAGGAAAAGCTCATTCATCTGGAGGAAGAACTGGGCAAGCGGGTCATAGGCCAGGAAAATGCCATCGTGGCAGTGTCCAATGCAGTCAGAAGGGCAAGGGCAGGGCTTCAGGCCCCTAACAGGCCAATCGGTTCTTTTATCTTTCTCGGTCCTACCGGCGTGGGGAAGACCGAGCTTGCAAAGGCCTTGGCAGAGTTCCTGTTTGATACTGAACAGGCCATGATCCGCATTGATATGAGCGAGTTCATGGAAAAGCATGCGGTGGCAAGGCTCATTGGTGCGCCTCCGGGATATGTAGGTTACGAAGAAGGCGGTTATCTTACCGAGGCGGTTCGAAGGAAGCCTTACTCAGTGGTGCTTTTTGACGAGATTGAAAAGGCCCATCCGGATGTGTTCAACATCCTGCTCCAGATACTGGATGATGGCCGTCTGACAGATGGCAAGGGCAGGACCGTGGATTTCAGAAACACCATTATAATAATGACTTCCAATGTTGGAAGCGCCCTTATCCAGGAAGCATCCAACCCGGAGGAGATGGAACGCAGGGTTATGGACAGCTTGAGGGCGAGCTTTAAGCCCGAGTTTCTGAACAGGGTGGATGATATCATCATATTCCATTCCCTGACCAGAGAGCAGCTCACAAAGATTGTGGAAATCCAGCTCAGATACCTTGCAGAAAGGCTCAAAGAGAATCATTTTGAACTGGATGTTACAGACAAGGCCAAGGAATGGCTGGCTGAAGTTGGTTATGATCCCAACTATGGTGCAAGGCCGCTCAAGCGGGCTATACAGCGCTATGTTGAAGATCCACTGGCGCTTCAGATCCTGGAAGGTGTTTTCCGGGAAGGAGACAAGATAGTGGTTGATTTAGACGAAAATAACCACATCATTTTTCTCAAGGGATGATTGACAGGCTGGCAATCAGCCTGTAAATAAAATCTCATAGAGGCAGGTCGCATAAACGTGGCCTGCCTTTTT
>JALWYO010000123.1 GCA_026992735.1 Deltaproteobacteria bacterium | reverse complement strand
CCAGGATTGCCTGACCAGGCGCCATCTGTAAATATTTCGACTATCTTATTTTTTTTCAATGTTCTCTTTACACGCCAATCCTTCCGGCCTCTGACCATCGGTACTCCATGTATTTGCAGTCCCTATTTTTGAAGGCAGGAATATTTCCACCACGGTGCCCTTACCTTCCACGCTGGATATGCTGATGGTGCCGCCGTGTTCTTCCATGATCTGTTTAACAACACAGAGCCCCAGGCCGGAACTCTTCTTTTTGGTGCCAAAAAAGGGCGTAAATACTTTCTCCTGAACGGCCTTTGACATTCCTGTCCCATGATCTATGATCTTCACTACCGCCCCGTATTTGGCCCTTCTGGTCTCCACCTGCATGCTGCTGCCCCTGCTGCTGGCCTCTATTGCATTTCTGATACAGTGAACAATGCCGAGCTTGATGAGATTGGCGTTCACCTCTACCGGAAGCGGCGACTCTTCAGTATGAACATCTATACTTATGTCCCGTTCCTCTGCCTCCGGCAGGATCATTTCCACAGCAGCTTCCACCAAGCTGTTCAAATCCACGGTTTCAAAGGCCCATCTGGGCTCTTCCTTTATTGTCTCAAACTTATTGACTATATTCTCAAGGCGGGCCACCTGTGCCATGATGACCTTGAGAAATTTCCTGGTCTCCTCTTCAGACATTGGCTTTTTCATGATACGCCGGATCATGCCGCCAATAATGGTAACGGGATTCCTTATCTCGTGGGCAACGCTCAGGGCTAGCTCGGATCGGGTTCTTTCTGCCACTAGGATCTCTGTATTTTGGTTAAGTGCCAGGAGCTGCTGGCTTATCATCTCTATCTTCTTCTTGTTTTTTCCCATCTGCTCCATAACCTGGTGCATCTTGCGGAAAAAGATGGTGATGGCAGCTATAAGGAAAAACACGGCGGTATTGATAGAGCCGCTTACAGGAGACAAGTCCGCCCACAACTCCTTATTTCCTGTTGCAATCAATACGTGCTTAACGATATGACCCAAGGGCCTGGAAAGAGAAAAGGCAAACAGGGCTGCCACAAGCCAGTTCAGATAGCTGTAGAATACGCTTTCAGGCCTTGCCCTGGAAATTGCCATGGAAACCCGCAGGCAGAAAAAGGAGATCACCATCATGGCAAGGCTTCCAACCACATCTACAATTACTATTGAGGTACAGGATACGGTCATTTTTCCTGTCTAATGTCCCTATCGGGTGAGCCTTCGGATTCCAGGTAAGTAAGGAGCTGTTTAAGGCCAAGGTAGAAAAAGATCATTGCAGTCACGCACACCAAGTGATCCAGCTTGCAGACGTACCAGACCCAGAATATAAGTTCTGTGCTTGTGTGCATAATTGGCAGGCATCTTTCCGGATGTAACAGGGATATGATATGCCCGGCAAATGTATCCACGTTCCAGAACGTCAGCAGGGCTGCGCCCCATGCAATGAACCGCCAGTGCCTCTGCTGCCAGATATCACTGTTCTTTATCATGAGGAAGAGCCACAACATGGCTGCGCCAAAGCAGATATGTGCCAGAAGGTGGACATAGAGACCTTCCCTTGCACCGTGCTCCTGGAATGCCAGGGCCACGTGGGGAAGCGCCATGTGAAACAGCAAGAATGCCGAAGACAGATAAAAGATTCGTCCTGTCATGCAATCGTCCAAAATATCATGGTCTTACAGCACTGTACAGTGTGACAATCCCCATGGTCATTGGTTTGAAAGAAGTGTTGCCGAAACCTGCCCCTTCAAGCATGGAGCATACCTCTTCCTGGGAATAAAATCCCTCTATGGACTCTGCCAGATACCTGTACGCCTCGCCATCTCCTGAAATCATACCGCCGAGGCCCGGCAATATCCTGTGAAGATAAAACCTGTATAACGGTGCAAAGAACGGGTTGGCCGGACGTGAAAACTCAAGGATAACAACCCTGCCGCCTGGCTTCAACACCCTGAACATCTCCCTGAAACCCTTAGGCAGGTTGGCCAGGTTCCTGACGCCAAAGGCAACCGTAATGCCGCTGAAGGCCTCGTCTGGCAGCGGAAGAATCTCACCATCACCACATACTGCAAAAATAGTGTCTTTAAAACCGCTGTCGAGGCCTTCAAGGCCATATTTCAGCATATCAAAACAGAAATCCAGGGCAATCACCTTACGACTCTTCTGGCGCACAATCTCCATGGAAAGAGGCAGAGTACCTGCACATATATCAAGGATTGGCCCATCCTTGTCTTTGAGCAGTCTTGCAGCCCTGATGCGCCAGTATCTGTCTATGTAAAGGCTGAGAAGACTGTTAAGCAGATCATATTTCGGCGTTACAGACGAAAATTTTTCCTGGACGAACTCTTTTTTATCTCTTTCAACTGGAAGGCTCATTATCCTCTGGACGTTATCAATGATATGCCTGTCATATTTCCACGATCTCCGGCATGGCTGAAATCTTTTCCATCTGGAGAAGCAGGCTGAAAAAATGATTCAATCCCCTGATCTTCAGGCTGGACAAATCGAACTCTATGCCCTTCAGATATGAAAGGCATGCCCCCCTGCTCATTGGAATCCTGTTGCATACCATACCGGCGATGCCATCGAGATTTTCCATGCCCTGCCTGTAGGATGCGGCGAGCCTCTCTCTCAACTGCTCCAGGGCTGAAGAGCCAGCAAGGCCTGCATCCCTCCTTACTGCCCACAGGGCGAAGACAAAGGGCAGCGAGGTTGTCTCGTACCACATGGAAGCAAGATCATAGGTAAAGAGGCCGTTACTATCCCTGGCCAACCTTAGCGCCTCATCCCCTATGGCAAGGTATGCAGCAGCACCGGGATCCGCCTGGAAATCATCGAATGTCCCTGATCTGTATTCCGGCCTGAAGCCATTAAAATACTCCAGGATGATGAACAGAAGGTTGATGGATGTCTCCGACTGATTTGTAAGGATTATCCTTGCCCTAGAAAGATCATAAATAGGGCTGGTGCTGAACAGCAGGACACTGCCCACAGTGCCTGTTGCGCTTATACAGAAATCCCTCAGGACGCTGTACTCCCTGTAGTGACAGCCAAACGAAAAAGATGAAACAAGCCCGACATCTATTTCACCGGCCTGGAGCATCCTGTTAAGCTTGGCAGGATTGTCCTCTATAATCTCCCACTGTTCCAGAGGCCCCGCCTGATTAAAGGGGATCAAAAGCGGCGAGGTATTTATAAAATTCACTATGCCGAGACGATACAAAATTTCCCTCTCCAGCCGGTACCAGGCACAAGGCTATGTGCAAAACTGTTGTTCACGATCTGATAACCTTTAACGAAAAAGGGGGCTCCATGCAACAAATGTATTCTAAAAGTTCATGTCCTGGAACAGAAACTCCCTGCAATACCAGGAAATTCGCCATTTTGCCCTCTTCAATGGAACCTGCGTGGCCAGAAAGCCCCATGGCCCTGGCACCATTTACAGTAGCTGCCCTGAGCACGTCTTCAGGCCGGACCGCGGGAGCTTTATCCAGTATCATCTTCATCTGTTCAAAGATAGAGAGGCTATCCGAGCTTGCCAGGCTGTCGGTGCCGAGACATACCCTTGAAGGCAGCTCATAAAATATCTCTTCAAAAGGAGCAGTGCCTGTGCCAATAAAGGCATTGCTTCCAGGGCAAAGGCACACGTGGCTTTTCCGCCGCTGAAGCAATTCGATATCCATGCTGTCAACATGGGTACAGTGAACACAGATAGTGGATGCATCAAGCACCCCTGCCCTGTCTAAAAGCTCCACTGGTGTACGGGCGGTACGGAAAAATCCCTGGATGTCCCTGCCTCTTTCCCGGAGAATTGCAGCAAGCGGGCCTCCTGCACTCCTTATGAATTCCATCTCCTCCTGGGACTCAGCACAGTGAACTGAAAATGGCATGGACGCAGATGAGCACCGGTTCTTTATTGCCCTGAGGGCCTGCATGGAACAGGTGTAAGCCGAGTGTGCGCTCCAGGCCTGCTGCCCTGCCCCTCCCTCCCTGGACGGCAGATCATTCAGGCTGATGTTGTCACTGAATGGGTGTATTACCTCCCTGAAGGAAACATAAAGAAGACCATGAACAGAAACACTGGACATCAGTACCTTATTGCCAAGACCACTGTTGCCAACATCGCCCAGGCAGGCCGTTCCGCCTGAGGTCAGCTCGTCCAGGGCATCCCTGGCCGCTGTCTCGGCATCAGGAATACCGGGACCAGAACTATCGGCAATGAAATCCATTAAATGCCTGAGCCAAACAGCAAACCCTTTGCCCACGGGCATCAATCCCCTGGCGTGAGAAAGTTCCAGGTGGCAGTGACAGTTCACCAGGCCGGGCATTATCACTGCATCCCCGTGATCCACAATCCGGGCATGCAGACCGGCTGCCTCAATAACATCCTTCCGAGATCCGGCAGCAATAATCCTGCCGGAAGCAGCAGCTATTGCACCGTCTTCAACAGCAGGCGCTGACACGGGGACCAGCCACCTGGCAAGATGAACACGGACATCCCCATGACCGTTAACCTGGCCCATGGCCTTGCTGGTTCCTGCCATGCCTGTTTCCCGCTTTTTCACATCCGGAGGAAAAATGCAGTCAGGCAAACCGGCATCTCAGGCCTGTTCCTGTACCAGCCGGTAATCCATGAGGCGCTGGCGCGGAGTAAAACCGGCATCCATTATGTGCCTCCTGATCTCTTTTTCCGAAAGCCTGTGGCTTACCCCTGCTGCTGCCACCACGTTTTCCTCTATCATGGTGCTGCCGAAGTCATTGGCCCCGTAAAAGAGGGCAAGCTGGGCAACCTTGTAGCCCTGCGTCACCCACGAGGCCTGTATGTTCTGAAAATTGTCCAGGAATATCCTGGATAGAGCAAGCATCCGCAGGTAGCTCGATGCCGTGGCTGCCATCCTGTCTATGGATGTATTGCCGGGTTGAAACGGCCATGGAATAAAGGCGGTAAAACCTCCTGTCCTCTCCTGCAGATCCCTGAGCACCTGCAGGTGCTCTATTCTGTGGACGTCTGTCTCGACATGACCGAACATCATGGTTGCAGTGGTCCTGAGGCCAAGCTCGTGGGCAGTCTCCATGACGTCGAGCCATTCAGCAGCAGTGGCCTTTCTCGGCGCTATCCTTGATCTCACTTCGTCTACCAGGATCTCTGCGCCACCTCCTGGAATGGAATCAAGCCCTGCCTTGATGAGCCTGGAAAGCACCTCCCTTATCGGGATACCGGCGATATTTGCAAAATGGACTATCTCCGGCGGGGAAAAGCCATGGCAGTGGATGTCATAGCCCTTGATAAAATGCAGCATATCCTCGTAAAATTCCAGGGACAGATCGGGATGAAGCCCTCCCTGCAGGAGTATTTGAGTGCCTCCAAGGGCCTTTGTCTCCTCTATCTTCCTGCCCAGCTCCTCCATGGAAAGAACGAAGCCGCCACTGTCTTCCGGAGCACGGTAAAAGGCGCAAAACTTGCAGCCGGAGATGCAGATATTGGTATAGTTGATGTTCCTGTCTATAACATATGTGACAACAGGGTCCGGATTCTTCCCGAATCTTATCCTGTCTGCCAGAAAGCCAAGGCTGTGGATATCGGAATGCCTGTAAAGCTCCAGGGCCTCCCCGGCATCGATCCGATGACCGTCAAGAACCTTTTTCTCTATGGATTCAACCATGGCCTTCGCTCTTGTCATGCTGCCACACGGTTGTAAAGGGTGTCCCTTTCCACGGGTACCCGGCCTGCGCCTCGAATAAGGTGCTCGATCTCCCTGTTGGACATGGCCTGGGATGTATCTGCGCCAGCCATGTGCGTTATCTTTTCCTCGAGGACCGTGCCGTCCAGGTCGTCTGCACCGAAAGAAAGGGCAAGCTGGGCTATCTTTGGCCCAAGCATAATCCAGTATGCCTTGATATGAGGGAAATTATCCAGCATCAGGCGGGATACCGCTATATTGCGAATGTCTTCTATGCCACTGGTGGGAGCCACATCTTCCAGGCCTGTATTCTTTGGATGAAACGCCAGGGGGATAAAGCACATGAACCCTCCTGTCTCATCCTGGGCTTCCCTGAGGGCCATAAAATGCTCTACCCTCTCCTCCACGGTCTCAATGTGACCATAGAGCATGGTGGCATTGCTCTTGATTCCCATGGAGTGGGCCGTCTTGGCAACTTCTATCCACTTGTCTCCCGGAAGCTTTTCAGGGCAGAGCTTCTCCCTGATCCTGGGGCTGAACACCTCAGCACCGCCGCCTGGTATTGAACCAAGCCCTGCGTCTACAAGGTCCTGAAGGGCCTCTTCCCAGCTCTTGCCTCCCACCTCAGCTATATGCGCGATCTCCACGCAGGTAAAGGCCTGGATATGGATGTCCGGGCGCACTTCCTTGATGGCCCTGAGCATATCAAGATAGTACGAATACGGGAGATCCGGATGTATGCCGCCGACTATATGCACTTCCCGGATAGGCTCATCAAGACGCTCCCGGATCTTGTCTGCTATCTCTTCCACTGACATGCAGTAGGCCTGATCATGGCCGCTCTCCCTGCCAAATGCGCAGAACTTGCATAGGTTGGTGCAAACATTGGAGTAGTTCACATGTTGATTATATATATAAAAAGCGTCGTTCTGGTTGAAACGCTCCCTGACCATGTTGGCCATAAAACCGAGGGCAGGCAGGGCACTGGTCTTAAAGAGCCTGACGCCGTCTTCCATGGAAAGCCTGACGCCATCCCTCACCTTTTCGTATATATCCTCCAGGCCCGCACCTGCAACTGCCTGTTCCATTATGCTGGTATCATTCACAAAATTTCCTCGCTTATTGCTTCACAGGCAGGGCACATACCTTTAAGCCGCTGATATCGTGCCAGCAGCAGATCCAGAGACCTCCTGGCCCTCCACGACCTCATGGGTAGAAGATGCCGATGTTACCTGCCTTATGGTGACCTCAAACTTCAGTACCTGGCCAGCCAGGGGATGATTAAAATCAACCATTATTGCACCATTCCAGACCTCCCGGATCACTGCTGGCCTTGTTATTCCAAGTTGATCAGGCACCTTGATAATCTTTCCTGCCTCTATCTGCCCGGATATCCTCTCGGAGGCCACCAAAACCTGCTTCCCCGGGTCATACAGTCCGTATGCATAGAACGGGTGTACCGTGATAGACCTTGAATCCCCGGCAGACATGCCCACTATGCCTTCTTCAACCGGTTTTGGGAAACTGCCGCTACCACAGATAAAACTTGCTGGACTGCCGGTCTTTTCGGATGAATCTACTATTTTGCCTGTCACCAGGCGGACCACATAGTCCATAATTACCACACGGCCCGGTTTTACAACCTGGTCCTCCGTGCCGTCCTGGCCGGAGACACTGCCTGTCAGTGCTGCATCATCCATACTCATGGCTGTCAGTTATCCTCTTCTCCGCTACTGGCTGGTACCGGCACCTTGAAAAATTCCACGCCTTCTTCCCGGAGCATCTCCTCTTCTTCCTCGGTGGCCACCCCCCTGATGCTCCTGGGTTCGTTCACGCCGTAATGCATTTTCAGGGCCTCTGATGCGAACTTTATACCTACATCCTCACTGTTTTCAACCACGTTTTTATAAACGGCGCTCACCACGGCCTTGAATGCCTCGGGAGGCAGGGGGGCATCTCCGGCAGGGGAAGATTGCCTTGCCCTGCTGATGCGGACCGGAGACAGCATCTTTCTGACTGAGCCAGAGCCGCACACTGGACACTTGATAAGCCCCTGCTCCTTCTGCTCCTGATAATTGCGGCTGTCCTTGAACCATGCCTCAAAAACATGTCCATTCTTGCAACCAAGATCAAAAACTATCATATTCCCGTATTGTCAGGCAGTAACCCTCCTGCAGTCAATTACCTGGAACCTGGCTAAATGTATCGCCTGCATTCTGTTTCTCTGCAAAACGAGGGGCCAGGACTCAAAGAAACTTCTTCTGTAAAAAATCGCACTCTTTTGGAGACAGGTCAAATCTAACCTCTGCATCCAGTATTATCTCTTTCCTGGACTTTTCGGGATGCTCCTTTACCATATCTGACAACCATTTGACAGCCTTTCTCAACTTTTCACCCTCGGGCAATAATTCTTCAGTCGCCATGTCTATCCCTCCAATTCTTCCAGAATTCTTCCAAGGGCCTGTGCGGTGCTCCCTATCACCCTGAGACATTCCGCCTTTCTGCTGTCAGGCCCGTTACTGTAATAGGCCTTTACCTGGGTCCTGTCCTTCCAGTTGATCCTGGCAATATCCACACACCTCTTTCCACCGTAGGGACCAGTAAGCTCCTCAAATTCCCTGACTATCCTGTACGCATATTTCCACATGCGCCTGTGGTCCTTGTCCGCGGGCTCCTTCTTGCCCATGACAAGGCCCAGTACGGCCAGAGCACCAGGCAGGCAACCGCATACATCTCCTGTACTTCCCATGCCGCCACCAAAGGGAGAAAGCGCTGCTATAACATCCGGGGCCTGACGGCCAAGCCTTTCACAGCCTACAGAAAATACGGCCTGGCTGCAGTGAAAGCCGTTATCATACAGCATGCAGGCCTTTTCGTTCATCTCTTTCAATGTCATAATGTAACATTCTCCGCACAAATCAGCGAATATTGACCAGCCTAAATGCATGAGTCAGAAATTCTGCCTGTATCTATTGTTCATTCATTATTTAATAGTAGTCCCGCACCACCCTGCCTGCAAGTTCCCAGGTCTCTAACACCAAAAGGATAAAATTCACCTTCCGGGTGAATTGGCTGCTTTATTCTCCCGTGCAGGATTTAGAAAACCAGAAATATCTCCCTGCTTCTGCCGGATATGTTTAAAAAGTATATCAGACAGGCCCACAAACCTGGCCACATCGAGGGTCTCGGCCCTGGCATCCGGCTCTATTCCGGCAGCTACAAGGGCTTGCTCCATTTCTTCCCTGCCCTGTTTGAAATAAGATCTAATGCAGTTAAGTATCTTCTTCCTCCTCTGGGAAAACGCAGCACGCACTGTCTGAATGAAAAAATCATAGTCCGCAGCCACAGGGCCGGAACGCTCCGTGAAGTCGAAATGTACCAGGGAGGAATATACCTTGGGCTTCGGGCTGAAAACAGTTGGCGGAAGATCCATTTCTATAGTGACCTTGCCGGAATACTGGCTCACCACGCTGAGAATGCCATAGTCCCTGGAGCCGGGAGGGCTTACTATCCGCTTCGCCATCTCTTTCTGGAAGAGGAGCCAGGCATCGGTTATGTAAGCGGCCTGCCGGCACAGGGCAAACACTACCTGGCTTGATATATTGTACGGAAGATTCCCTGCCACACGCAAGGCCCCGCCTTCAACAGCAGCGAGATCCCGGTATGAAATCGCCAGGATATCGCCTTTCCTGAGTTCCACATTTTCAGGCAACCTGCATACCTGCTCATGCCATTCCAGCAGCCGCCTGTCTATCTCGAAGGCAATGATCCTGCTGCATCTCTGTGCCAGGGCCATGGTAAGATTGCCCGTCCCTGCCCCGAGTTCCACCATCACTCCATGCCTGCAACTGCAGGCCAGCTCTGCAATCCTGGAAACTGCCGCCTGGTCCATGAGAAAGTTCTGCCCCAGGGACTTCCTGGCCACTGGGAATGATGGATGTTGCCTATCTCTTTTCAAGAAACCGTTCCTGGCGCCTCTTCTGTCTCCTGAGATATATAGACAGAGACAAAAAGTAAAATACAATTCCAACAGGCAGGGCTATCAGCAGACCGCCTGCAACAAGGCAATACATAATGGAAGAAAACTTGACGAACAGCATCTTTGCAGCCTCAATAAACCCTGAATGATGCAACTCGTTCAACATGGCACTTACCTGTTCCCAGGTGACATTCACAGAGGTAAGCCAGGTGCCTGTCTTCCAGGCAAGATAATACTCTATGGGGATGGTAACCGGGTTGCTTACGATCCAGTTGGACAAAATGGCTGCCACTATATTTCCTTTTAATACTGTACATAGAAATATAGTAATGGCCGTATGAAAAGGTATGGTAGGAGTGACTCCTACGAATGCGCCTATGGCTATACCCCTGGCAAGCGAAAACGGATTGCCCCTGAGCCTCAACAGCTTTAGCCAGTAGTATCTCATGGCCCGCAACGGGCCTGACTTTCTGTCACAACAAGGCTGTTTCACAATACCGCGCACATATGTCATCCACAGACCAGAATACAGTTGCCTTCATAACCCTACAACGATACTTACTATTTTTATTCGCGCTTTGCAATATTTTTGCGCCGGTGCGAAAGATATGCAGCATGGTTTTTGTTTTGGATCCAGATAAGAAGCTTAATGGCGTCATTTATATCACGGCGCCGTAATGGCAACACAACCTCCAAAAGAATCCGAAGCT